>JAPYWU010000088.1 GCA_028276205.1 Dictyoglomaceae bacterium
ATTTTCTTCATATTTACATCACCTCCTGTTAACTAATAATAACCAGTCAAAAGGTCATAAATGGTCCCTTTAATAAAATTTAAAAAGAAGAATTTACTTAATATGGATGTAAAAGGTAAAATCATTAAATTATTAATAGAACTTTTGAAGGATATATAACAGAAAAAGAAAACATCTATGGGCAATTACAAAAACTCTTAAGAATAGAGATTAAACCTACTCCAGATAAATGGTATAGGTTATATAATGTAGATTTTTATATAGAGGTTTCAAATAAGTATATAGGGTTACAGATAAAACCGATATCATATGAACAAACCCCAGAAATTTATAAATGGAAAGAATGGCTTAGCAAAACTCATTAAAAATTTGAAAGAGAAATTGAAGGATAATCTTTTGAATAATCCTTTCTCCCCTTTTCTGCGCTTTCCTTTTCTTTCTTTATTTAATTTTGGTGAAAAATGATAATTTATTTTTATAAATTGCTTTTTTCTTCTATTTTTATTAATATGGACTCTAAGAGATATATTATTTTTATATAAAGAGGAATTACCATGGAAATTAAGAAAGAATTTGAAAACAGAATTAAAGTTTTAAATAATAAATCCTTTAATAATAATGGTAAATATATTGTCTATTGGATGAATCATAGTCATAGAGCATATTTTAATCATAGTCTTGAGTTTGCTATAGAGTTAGCTAATATATATCAAAAACCTCTTTTAGTTTATTTTCCAATCACAGATAAATATAGATTTTCAAATGTCAGATACTACAAATTTATGTTAGATGGAATTTTAGAGGCTAAAAAATCCATTGAAGAAAGAGGAATTAAATTTATTTTGGAAAAAGTAGATGACATAAAACAAAAAATCCTTGAAATATCAAAAAGTTCTTTTGCTTTAATCCTTGATAAAGCTTATTTAAGATACTATAGAAATCTTCATAAAAAAATAGCAGATGAAATAGACATACCTGTTTTTGAGGTTGAATCCGATGTTTGTATTCCAGTTAAGATAGCCTCAGATAAACAAGAATTTTATGCCTTTAACTTTAGAAAAAAAATTTATAATCTTTTAGATAGATTTCTAATTCCCATAGAACCAAGAATACCCAAAATCTTATCTGTTAATCTTGATTTTGGAATAAAGGAGCTAACTATAAATAATTCCTTGGAAATTTTAAACACTCTTAATATAGATAAAAACATAAGTATATCACCTTTTGTAGGTGGATACAGCAATGCTAAAAAATACTTAGAAGATTTTATTAATAAAAAGTTATATAAATATAAAGAATTAAGATCTCATCCAGAGCTTGATTATCAATCAAATCTAAGCCCTTACTTACATTTTGGTCAGATATCACCTATAGAAATTGTATTAGAAATCCTATCAAAGTATAAACAAAGAGATGATAACTTAGAAAGCTTTCTCAATGAGCTTATAGTTTGGAGAGAACTTGCAAGAAACTTTTGTTATTATAATCCGAGTTATAACCAATACGAAGGAATTCCTGAATGGGCTAAACAAACCTTAGAAGAACATAAAAAAGATAAAAGAGAATATATTTATACTTTAGAAGAATTTGAAAAGGCAAAAACTCATGATGAATACTGGAACTCTGCCCAATTAGAACTTTTAAAAACAGGAAAAATGCATAACTATATGAGAATGTACTGGTGTAAAAAAATTATAGAATGGACAAAAGATCCAAAAGAAGCCTTTGATATAGCCTGCTATTTAAATGATAAATATGAAGTTGACGGGAGAGACCCAAATGGTTATGCAGGAATCTCTTGGTGTTTTGGAACCCATGACAGACCTTGGAAAGAAAGAAAAATCTTTGGAAAAATAAGATATATGAGTTCTTCAGGTTTGGAATCTAAATTTGATATGAAAAAATATGTAGAAAAAGTAAGAAATCTGTAAAAAATACCAAAAAAACTACTTTAATAATCGTAGCTTAAAAATAGTACCATTTTATATTCATTTTTATTATTTAAAATTTTTATAAATTATGTTAAAATGATTTATGGGGAAAATAATAAATATATAAAGACTACTCCTAACGATTAAAATCTTTATATTTCCCCAATAGCGATTAATAAGGGGGGTAAATAAAAGATGAAAAAGAGTATATTAGTTACCTTATTTTTTTTCTCAATCATATTAATCATCACCTTAGGTAGTACATGGAAAAATAAAAACTACGATGGATCTTCGTTTCCATATATAGGAGGGTTATTATGCCATGATGGAGATTATGTAGAATTTTATGTTGATCCTGAATATAATGGCTTCTATTATATGACTCACTATAATACTGAAGTAAATTTAGAACCTTACTTTTGGGATTCTGCAAAAAATAAATGGGTGGATTAGGAACTACTCTTACCTTACCATCTAATGTATATCCAGTAGGAGAGCCTTTTAATACTTCTCCATGGGCATGGGTATCCTTGCAGAAAAATTATGTGGGTAAAACAATACAACTTAGGCTTGTAGAAAATAGAACAGTAAACAATCATTACTGCCCATCAAACGATATAATCATAAAATTTAAGTCAAAGGATCAAGTAAAATATTGGAAAGGTGTTGATTCTGAAAGTTGGTGCGATTTAGATCAAGTAGCAAAATAAATCTGATCATATTAAATTTAAGGAGGCAAAATGAAGAAAATATACTTTATATTTTCTCTATTAATAATTTTTTTATTAACCCTTTCTTTTAGTCAAACAAACCTTTCCTATGCCAGGTTAGAGGGGAACATATATCATAAAGAGGATGGAAAACCTATTGAAGGAGCTATGATAAAGATTTTAGGAACAGATTGTGTAGGATTTAGTGATGAAGACGGTAAATATGTGATAAAAAACATTCCAATAGTTGGTGATCAAGAAACATATACTATAGAAATCTATGAACCAAATTTCAATACTGTTACTCTCAGAAAAATGGAAACAATTAAATCAGGGATAAACCAAATGGATTTTAATATATCTCTATCTCAATTCTTTAAAAAATACTATAAAACTATAGATATAGCTCATCCATTTTCAATAAAATTAACCAATGATTCCTGCTACATAATATCGGGTATAATCACACCTAAAAATACATCTAAAAATGATTTATATTTATTAAAGATAGACAAATATGGTAGAAAGGTTTGGGGTAGAACATACAGTATTGGTCAGAATATAATAAATGCTTACGTGGATGTAAATAATAATAATGAATTTATAGTTACAGCTACCATAGCTTTTCAAGATCAAGGTTACAATATATATCTTTTGAAGTTGGATAGTAACGGCAAGATTATTTGGGAAAAGAATACTGGAAGATCTGATTGGGATGAAGTTGCTCATGATTTCATTATAACCAATGAAGGAGATTATGTAGTAGTAGGATATGTAAATCTTAGAAATGATAAAGATGTAAAAAAAGATAACTATATCGTAAAATTTAACAAAAATGGTGAGAAGATTTGGGATAAGGTCTATGGAGGAAAAGATAATGATTATTTTAAAAGGGTAACTCAAGCGGTTAATGGAGATTATATAGTGGTAGGTTGGACAACACCAGATGATAAACCTTCTTACTCTACATATTATAGAATAGATAAGAACGGTAACATAATCTGGAACAAAAAGATAACTACCGATGCTCCTAATTTTGCAAGAGGAATAATTTCAGCTCCTCAGGGATATGTAATAGTTGGTATAGTATACAGAAATACAAGTGAGTATAAAAATACAATAGGAACCTATTGGGTAAATATTGATGATAAAGGGGATGTATTAAGTAAAAAGGAATTCTTTACAAAGGGTAGAGATAATGTAGTAGAATCCATAACGAGAAATTCAAAATCTTATATTTTAACAGGTTTTGTAAATTTTCATGATAAAAGAATTCCTAATTCCTATATACTTAAAGTTGATTTAAAAGGAGATTTTGTAGGAGAGATAATTGAAAACAAAGATTATCCAAATTTTATTCCATATGTTATAAATGAAAAGGACATTTATTTTACTTTTTTAGGATATACAGAACAAGATAATGATAAGGATATTTTTGTATATAAACTTTCCCTTTAATTAGAGAAGGCTTTTAAGCCAAGATTTAAAATTATATAAGTCTCTTTTTATAAGATCCCAGTTTCTTAAAAGTTTATCTTTTAAGAACTCTATCTTTTCAGGAATAATTTCATAAGTATATGCATGTCTAAATATGTGTCTAAAACCTCTAAGCTCATCAAGGATAGCATAACTTTCTTTTGATAATATCTTTGGTCTGATGCCAGATATTTCAATAGTCATCCTCTTCAAAAGCTCCTTATGATAATAATCCAAGTTTTCTATTTCATTTTCAAATATTTTAGCTATTTCTCTAAATAAATCCTCAAAGGCATTATAAAGATTATGAAGATTATATGCTAAATAAACAGTCTTTTCCTTTGTTTCTGGATTTATCTCTCTAATTTCAGATAGTATTTTATCTATCTCTTCTTCTTGAGACTCCATATATCCTAAAAGTAAACTAATTTTTTCTTTCTTCATTTTATCCTTAATCCAAGATTATAAATTTTTTCTTTAAACTTACAATATTCAAGCTCCAAAAGATCAATATTTCTTCCTACAATATCCTCCAAATCTGAAAAAATTCTAAAATAATTCTCTTTTAAACCTTCTACTGCTATATCCACATCCGATGAATCATAAAAACAATATTCCTCAAGTATGGAGCCAAAAATATAAACTTTTTCTACCTTTTTATCCTTAAAATATTCTTTAATCTTTGGCACTAACTCTTCCAATAGTTTTTTCCTTTTAAGCTCCCTTTCCTCTTTTTCCTTTAAAATTTTTTCTTCCCAAATAGATATATCAAACATAGTATAAGTATAACATAAGGGGGAGATTGATTAAATCTCCCCCTTAAAATTTTAATCTTTAAAATTCAAGAGCTACATCATATATCTGTGATTCATCATAGGTACCAATCATAGAATGTGGTCCATAGGGCCAATATGCCATATTATAACCTTGTTGCCCAAATGGATTTTGTCCTATAAAGAATAACTGTTGATTATCTAATTGAGTATTATAATTTGCTTCTGCAATAAGAGTATCATCAAGATAGATCTTTATTTTTCCTTGAGTTGCACTCCATGTAAAGGCAATCTTGTAAAATTTATAAGGAGAAAGGGAATAAATATAATCTGTATCCGCATAGGACCAACCCGAACCACTCCAAGTCCCTGCTGAAAAGTTATTATAACCACCACTAAAACCAGCCCATATACAAAAAGACCCAGAAAAAGCACCTAACCAGCCAACAGTATCCATAAGAAACCCACCCTTAGGATTATCTATTGCATTATATACTTCATACATATTAGGGTCTGGCTTAAAATAGAAAATTATGGTCCCCTCTGTAGGATTTAAATAGGAGGTTGGATAACATATATAGCTATCAAAGTAATTAAGATACACTCCCATACTACCAGATACACCTTGTGTATAGGTTATGCTTCTTACTGATGATATAGTCTCTCCATAAAATGAACTTGTATATTGAGTGTCGTTATTTGTATATCCTTCAAAATGATCTTCAAACACAGGACTTACTGTTCCAGAACTTGCTGTAGTAAAGCTCCAAACTGGACCTTCTTTCACTCCACCCTTACCATCCTTTGCTACTACTTTCCAATAATATTTAGTATTAGGATTAAGATTTTCCACAGTATAGCTTGTAGTAGTATTACCTTCCTTTACAAGAGTTGGATTTTCTAAAGTTCCAAAATATACATCATAGGTCAAGGTATCTCCATCAGGATCACTACATGTCCAAGAAAGAGTAACTGTTGTCGCTACATCAGTTTCATTATCTTGAGGATTTGGAGTTGTAGGTGCTGTTGGTGGCTGATTTGTGACTGTAGGCTTTGTAACACATCCACTTGCTAAAAAGATAAGGATAAAGGAAAGCAAAAAGAGTTTAAAAAAGGATTTTTTCATGTTTGACCCCTCTCTTTCTAAACAGATTAGAGCTTAAAAAGTTATAGCTTTGGGGGTCTAAACTATAATTTTTTAATCTCTATATACATTTTATCATTTATTAAATTTAAAGAAAGTGATATAAATCACACTTTTATAAAAAATAAAATCTTAAAAATTAATTTTAAAATTTTAAAGTTAATATTGACAAAATTTAAAATATAATCTTAAAATATTCAATAATAAAAGCCATTATTGGAGGTAT
>JAPYWU010000089.1 GCA_028276205.1 Dictyoglomaceae bacterium
GCAAGGATATATGCAATATCTCTTTTCATATTATTCAACATAAGAATTCTTTTAATTTGGCTTTTTAAAACTCCCTTTCTAAAAGTGTTTTCTTTTCTTACATAGGAATTTTTAGAACATTCTCATTATTGGGTTTATTGAATAAAAAAGATGTTTATTAAAAAAATAAAAGGGGGGAGAAAATCTCCCCCTCCATCAATTTTTACACAGAAAACTCTTTATATGAGCTTTTAGGAGCCCCACAAACAGGACATTTCTCTGGTGGTTCACCTTCTACAGTATGTCCACAAACTGGGCATATATAAATTTTTTCTGCTGTATAATCTTCATTCTTCTCCACTAATTCCTTTGCCTTTTTATACATTTCAGCATGTATCTTTTCGGCCTCCCAGGCAAATCTGGTGCTTCTTTCTGCTCCCTTTTCATTCTGGAATAAAGCGGTATTGTTATATACTGGGTACATTTCTTCTATTTCAAAAGTTTCTCCTTCTATACATTGCATAACATTTTCTGTCATCTGTCCACTTATAAGCCCAAGTTCCCTGTAATGATTTCTTGCATGGATATACTCTGCATATGCTATAGCTTTAAAAAGATTTGCAAGCTTAACCAACACCTTCTTTTCAGCCTCTTCAGCAAAAATCATATACTTCATATGAGCCATACTTTCGCCTGCAAAAGCCTCATGAAGAAACTTTTCAGTCATCTTTCTCATATTTTACTACCCCCTTTACAAGTTTCTTTATTTATAATTATAAAAATTTTTTATCTAATATTCAAAACTTAACTTATTTATCTTTTTCTTACCTAATCACAAAAGCTATTTATGTATAAACACTTATTTTTTTGTCTTCCCTTATCCACTTCTCCTACAGTATACCAACCAGTATCTTAGAAAAGAAGTACTCTATCTTTAAATCCTTCTTTTACAACCTTTTCTAACAACTAAACCTGGTATTTATTAAGTCTTGCAACAATTGAATCGTATTCAATCTAAACTATCAGTATGTATTACTATATAAGTAGACAGATTCAAACTACATAATAATCCTATAAAACCCGGTATTTGTGATTATATTTAAACAAGAAAGATGAGAAAGAATTTTAGTATTTTTCATCCCTCCTTACATATTAAATTTAGTTCTTTATTTCAAAAAATTTAAAAGATATAATTTAAACATGAGGAAGTTTATTAAACCAAAAATAGTTTTAAGTTCTTGTCTAAATTTAGAACCTGTAAGGTATAATGGAGAAACCATTAAAGATCCTTTTGTCATAAAGCTTAAAGAATATTGTGAAGTAATTTCTGTATGTCCTGAAATATCCATTGGCCTTGGAGTTCCAAGAGACAAGATCATAGTTTATAAAGAAAAGGATAATTTTGGAATCTATCAACCCAGCAAAGATTTAGATTTAACTCAAGATATGTTAAGTTTTACTTATAAATTTTTATCAAATCTTCCACAAGTTGATGGCTTTTTATTAAAAAGTAAATCACCTTCATGTGGGGTTTCCAATACCCTTATATATGCAGATAAATATGGTAAGGAATTTTACTTCAAAGGAAAAGGACTATTTGCTCAAATAATATTGGAAAAATTTCCCAATCTACCTTTAGAAGATGAAGGAAGATTAAGAAATAAAGAAATAAGAGAAAGATATTTAATAAGAATTTTTAGCTTATCAGAATTGAGAACTCTTGAAAATCAACTATCAAATATATCCCAACTTATAGAGTTCCACCAAAGATACAAATTTCTATTAATGGCCTTTTCCCAAAAACATTTAAAAATTATGGGAAACTTAATAGGAAATTTTAATAAAGAAAAATCATTGGAGGATATTAAAAAATTGTACTCTAATCTATTTAAAGATGCTTTATCATCAGCATTAAAGAGGGGAAATCAAACCAATGTTTTACTCCATATTTTTGGCTATTTCTCTAAAAAATTAAAAGAAGGAGAAAAATCTCATTTTCTCTCTTTAATTGAAAAATACAGGATGGGGAAAATAGAAATAAAGATACTTCGTGAAATAATCAAATCCTGGGCTTATAGATTTGAAGACCAATATATTATGAATCAAGTTTACTTAGAACCTTATCCTGAAGATCTTGATGAATCTTAATAAATATTAAGGGGGTTAGTATTATGAAAAATCTGGGTTGGCTTCTTAAAGAAATAAAAAAATTAGAACTCATTGAAACACCTTATCCATCAATAAAGGATGATGAGGTATTATTAGAAGTAATCTATGCAGGAATTTGTGGATCTGATCTTCATGCTTATCTGGGGGAACATCCTTTTGTAAAACCAGGCATTGTGTTAGGGCATGAGTTTGTTGGTAAAGTAATAGATAAGGGAGAAAAAGTTGAAAATGTGAATTTAGGAGATTATGTTGTAATTGAACCAAGTCTAACATGTGGAAAATGCTATAATTGTAAAAATGGAAGATATAATATTTGTAAAAATTTGGATGTAATTGGTTGTACAAAAACTAACGGTGGATTTCAAAAATACATATCAATTCCATCTCATAAGATATATTCAATAAATGATATCCCTCTAAAAAGGGCTATTCTAACAGAACCTTTAGCGGTAGCTGTTCATGGGGTTAGAAGATCAAGTTTCAAGCCGGGAGATGAAGTATTAGTTATAGGTAGCGGTCCTATAGGTCTTCTCACTACCATATTTCTATATCTATCCTCAGCTAAAAAAATAGTTGTTGTAGATCCTATTGAAAATAGATTAAAACTTGCAAAAGATTTATGTCCCAATATTGTACCTATAAAACCTGATGAGTTAACGAGCTCCCTTTTTACTCAAGAAGGTCCTGACGTGACCTTTGAATGTGTAGGTATAGATCAAACAATTAATATGGCTATTGAAAATGCAAGAAAAGGAACAGATATAATCCTTGTTGGTGTTCCTAAGGAGATCTCTATAGCTAAGCTTATTTATATCCAAGATAGAGAACTAAATTTAAAAGGCTCTCTTATGTATACAAAAGACGATTACCTAATTGCTATAGACCTTCTTAGGAAAAATCAAGTAGATTACGAAAGATTAATTTCTCATATCTATCCATTTGAGGAAGTAAATAAAGCTTTTGAGGATATCATTAATCAGAAAGAGAAATATCTAAAGGTAATAATTGAGATAGCAAAATAAAAATAAATATTATTAAAAAAAATAATTGTAAATATTTTACTACTGAAGAAATCCATTATTTCCATATTCTTCTTTGATATTTGTTACATAAATTTTTGTAAATATTTACATATTTTATACTATCTGATATACTTTTTAGAAAAAGCTTAAACAAGGGGGTATATAAATATATGAAAAAACCAAAAATCATAAGTACCCTACTTTTATTTTTAATCATTGTAAGTCTTATTTCTGGGTGTACTAAAACAACGGATATTTCTAATAACACATTACCTGGAGATAACCCTATAATAGTAACAAAAGAAGACATAGATAAGGCACCTAGTACATCTGGCATAAAGGGGGTTAATAATCCTCATATTTGGTATGACTCACAAGCATATAACGCCCTTGATACAATAAAAAGTTATGGTTTTAATACAGTTAGAATTGTATGGCAAACAAATGGATCAGCCTCAAGATTGAAACAAATAATTGATAGATGTAAAACCTTAGGTCTTAAACCCATCCCAGAATTACATGACGTTACAGGTAGTACCTCTGCCAGTGACTTAGATAGAATGGTATCCTGGTGGATAAATAATAAATCATATATCACTAGTGATGTATGGATTAATATTGCAAATGAATGGGGACCAAGAAACAGTACTGTTTGGAGAGATGCTTATAAAAATGCTATAAGTAGAATGAGAAATGCTGGAATAAATAACGTATTAGTGATTGACTCAGGTGGATGGGGACAAGACGACCAGGATATTTTAAACTATGCCTTAGAGGTGTTAAATTCTGATCCTTTAAAGAATGTTGTTTTTAGTATACACATGTATGGAGAATGGAATGATAATAGTAAAATATATAATTTTTTAACCACATGTAAGAACCGTGGTATTCCAATCATTGTGGGTGAATTTGGATATAACTATAATAATGGAAATAATAATCTTGGATGTAAAGTCGATGCTTTATACCTAATGCAAACCTGCAGAAATCTTGGAATAGGCTTTATTGCATGGTCATGGACAGGCAATAATAGTGAAAATGCATGGCTTGATATGACTTCTCCTTCAGATTGGAAGACTCTGACTTATTGGGGTAAAATGGTAGTGTATGAAAAAGATCCAAATGCTGGAACCTTATCAGTATTATATAATTTTGAAGGTAGTACTCAAAATTGGACAGGTGCAAATGTAGCAGGTGGTCCATGGTCTGTAAACGAATGGGCATACAATGGTAGTTATTCATTAAAAGCTGATGTAGATTTAGGTACAGGTAAACAATTTTATCTTTGTATAACCACAAATCATAATTTTTCTGGAAAATCAAAATTAAAAGCAGTAGTAAGACATGCAACTTGGGGCAATCAAGGAACAGGTATGCAAGCCAAATTATATATAAAAGTAGGAAGTAATTGGACATGGTATGATGGAGGTACTGTTAATATTAACTCATCCACATCAGGTACTACTTTAACTTTAGATTTATCAGGAATCTCAGGACTAAGTGATGTAAGAGAATTAGGAGTACAATTTTTATCTGGGAGTGGATCATCAGGAAGATCTGCTATTTATGTTGACTACGTAACTATTGAATAAAATAACTATCTTTTGTGGTATAATTATTAAAAATTGAATATAGGGATTCCAGGGGAGCTGAGGGGAAAAGCTCGGCTGAGAGGAGGTCTATAATCCCGACCTCGACCCTTAGAACCTGACCC
Organism: Dictyoglomaceae bacterium; assembly: GCA_028276205.1. Taxonomy (GTDB): domain Bacteria; phylum Dictyoglomota; class Dictyoglomia; order Dictyoglomales; family Dictyoglomaceae; genus Dictyoglomus. The sequence continues at coordinate 4,885 of JAPYWU010000089.1, forward strand.
GGGTAATACCGGCGGAGGGAGCGAAAAGTTTTTTCGATTATAAAGGACCGCTTGGTAATATCCGGGCGGTCCTTTAAGTTTTATATGGAGGTGAAAATAACATGTTAGTAAATGATATGGAAGTAAAATACAATGGAAATATTAAAGAACTTCTTTTAAAACTTGAATACCCTTTAGAAAAAATCGCTGTCCTTGTTAATGGAGAACTTATTAAAAAAGAAGATTGGGAAAAATATTATCTTAAAGATGAAGATTATGTGGAAATAGTATCCTTAGTAGGAGGAGGATAATAATATGATGCAATTTGAAATTGGTGGAAAAATAATAAACAATAGGTTATTTGTGGGAACAGGAAAATTGCCAGATTATAGTATCATCAAAAATATGTATGAAGAACTCAAAATAGAAGTATTTGCAGTAGCAGTGAGAAGAATAAATACAGATAGAAATAAAGGCAATTCTATATTAGATTTTATTCCAAGAGATGCTACTATTATGATAAATACATCTGGAGCAAGAAATCATAAAGAAGCTGTAAAAATAGCCCTTATTGGCAGAGAAATTACAGGATCAAACTGGGTCAAGATAGAAATCACAGGAGAAATGAAATATCTTTTTCCCGATAATGAAGAGACAATTAAAGCATCAGAAATTTTAGTAAAAGAAGGTTTTAAAGTATTTCCATATATATCACCTGATCTTATAATTGCCAAAAAACTCGAAGAAAAGGGAGTTTCAGCAGTAATGCCTTTAGGATCTCCAATAGGTAGTAACAAAGGTATTGATTCAGAAATATTAATTAAAGCAATAATTAACGAAATTTCTATTCCTGTGATAATAGATGCAGGAATTGGTAAACCTTCCCACGCTGCAAAAGCTATGGAATTAGGAGCTGATGCTGTACTTATAAATACAGCTATTGCTACTTCAAACGATCCCTTAAATATGGCAAGAGCTTTTAATTATGCTGTAAGGGCTGGAAGATTAGCATATGAAATTGGGCTTCCCGAAGAAAAAGATTATGCGAGTGCCAGCTCACCTCTTCATGATCTTATTAAAAGTTTGGATTAAAAGGTGAGCCAATGTTAGAAAGAGTGCTTAATTGGGCTGATAACTTTTTAGAAGAAATTAGAAAAGAAAAGAAAAAATTTTATGATATAAGGAAAATTTTAAAAAAGGAAGAAATAAACGAAGAAGATCTTTTTTTCCTACTATCTGATACAGATGACAATAATCTTGTACTTATGGCAGAAAAATCAAAAAAACTTACAGAAAGATATTTTGGAA
>JAPYWU010000093.1 GCA_028276205.1 Dictyoglomaceae bacterium
TTTTTTTAATTCTCATCAAAAAGATCATAGATATCCTAATTCTGAAAGATTCAATATGCTATCCTTTTACAAGGAGGGGACAAAAACAAGGATTACAATTTATGGAATAGAGAAAAACTCCCAATTGATTATATTAAGAGATAACAAAGGAAATAGGGTAGATTTAGAAGGGTTTGTTATATCACAAGCCCTTGCGGATAAGTTGAATTTAAAAGAAGGTGACATATTAAATGTGATAAATAACATTGACGGAAAGAAGTATTCTCTTAAGGTTTCAAAAATAGTAGATCTTTTTGTAGGAAATACTGGTTATATGAATCTTGAAGAGTTTAATAAAACTTTTGGATTAGAAGAAGGAGCTTTTATTGGGTTATATTCCATTGATAGATTAAATATCCCTAAGGAAGAATTAATTGTATCCATGAGCAAATCAGATTTAATAAAAGCCTTTGAAGACTCCACTGAAAGTGTAAATCAAATGTTGCAAATGATGTACATCGTATCTTTCTTTATGGCTTTTATTATTATCTATGTGCTTTCTTCCCTTATTATTACAGAGAATAGAAAGACATTAAGCATATTTAAGATACTTGGTTATAGAGATGGAGAATTAGGTACCATGTTTTTAGGGTTTAATAATATTTCTTTTCTCCTTGGATTTTTAATAGGTATTCCCTTATATAGTTCATTTATTAAATATATTATTAATGTGGCTTTGAGAGACGTTGACTTCTCATTAAAGATGTATGCAGGATTTAAAGATATAGCTATTACCTTTATTATCCTTTTAATTGCTTTCCTATTATCTAAGTATCTTGGAAGAAGAAAAATAAGAAAGATCTTGCCGGGAGTTATATTAAAGGAACAGACAGAATAATATATGAAAGTCTCTATCTCTACATGTTATAATTTTAAAAATCATATTCTTTGGGAGGTGATATGATGAAAAAAGTTATTTTACTTATCTCAACTTTAATTTTCTTATTTTCAATTGCTTATGCAGGAAATTTTGGGGTAGGAATAATTGCTGGTGAGCCTACAGGAATCTCTTTTAGACTTTGGCAAAATAAGGTAAATGCTTTTGATTTTGGTATTGCTTGGAGTATTGATGCCAATATATTACATGTCTCAGTAGATTATGTAACCCATAATTATGGAATATTTAAACCTACTTCAGGTACTATGCCTTTTTATTATGGTATAGGATTAAGAATACTTGCAAAGGATAATACAAATTTTGGTGTAAGAGTTCCCTTAGGAATAATTTTTATACCAAAAGGCACAACCTTGGATTTCTTCTTTGAGATAGTACCTACCCTTAATCTTGTGCCTGCTACTAATTTAGATGTGGATGGAGCTGTAGGCTTTAGATATTATTTTTAAATAAGGAGAAAATAAGCTATGGAATATTTAAAAATAATACTTATTGTTGTTCTTCTTCTTTTTATTGCAGGTTGTACAAAACAACCATCTTCCAATGATGGTACTATTACGCCAACAGGGAGTTTTGAATGTAATATTACCATAGATCCTAATCAGGATAGGACTGAAATAAGCCCTTACATATATGGGGTAAATCAGGATATAGAAGGAGTCAAAGCTACAGCAAGAAGGATAGGTGGAAATAGGCTTACAGGTTATAATTGGGAGAATAATGCATCTAATGCAGGATCAGACTGGCATCATAGTAGTGATTACTACCTACCATGGGTTATGGGAATTCCACAAAGTGATTATAATAAACCTGGTATTGTACTTACTACTTTTCATGATAAATCTTTGAGTATGGGAGCAATAAGTCTAATTACTCTTCAAATGGCAGGATATGTAGCAAAAGATGCAAATGGAGAAGTGTTAGAAAGTGAAACTGCTCCATCTTCAAGATGGGCTGAAGTGAAATTTAGAAAGGGATCTTCCTTTTCTTTAAATCCTGATATCAATGATAAGTATGTATATATGGATGAACTTTTGAATTTTCTAATAACAAAATATGGAAAGGCAGATACCCAAAGAGGAATTAAAGGATATCTTTTAGATAACGAGCCAGATCTTTGGTCAAGTACCCACCCGAGAATTCATCCACAAAAAGTAACATGTAGTGAGCTTATTTCAAAATCGGTTGAGCTGGCAAAGGCAATAAAAGAAATGGATCCAAATGCCATGGTTTTTGGTTATGAATCTTATGGTTTTATGGGATTTTATAGTTTACAGGATGCACCAGATTGGAAAAATGTAAAAGGTAACCATGCTTGGTTTATAAGCTACTATCTGGAAAAGATGAAAGAAGCATCAGATCAATATGGTAAAAGACTTCTTGATGTATTATCTATCCACTGGTATCCTGAGGCAAGATCCTCTTCAGGGGTTAGAATATGTTTTGATGGTGAAAATGCAACAGATGATGATACATCTATGGCAAGGATGCAGGCTCCAAGAACTCTTTGGGATCCAACTTATAAAACTTCTGTTAAAGGTCAAATTACAGCTGGAGAAAATAGTTGGATAAATCAATGGTTTCCTGAATATTTGCCTCTTATTCCAAGGATAAAAAGTGATATTGACACCTATTTCCCAGGAACAAAGCTTGCTATTACAGAATTTGATTACGGTGCAAAAGATCATATTTCAGGTGGAATTGCTCTTGTGGATGTACTTGGTATTTTTGGTAAATATGGAGTTTATCTTGCTACAAGATGGGCAGATAGTGGTACTTATGCTCGTTCTGCCTATAATATTTATCTAAACTATGATGGTAATGGCTCAAAATATGGGGATATATGCGTAAAAGCAGATACATCAGATGTGGAGAAGATGCCTGTATATGCCTCAATACATAAAGATAATCAAAATAAGTTACATATTATTTTGATAAATAGGACTTTGGATAAAGAAGGAATTGCTAAGATAAAGATTCAAGGAGACTATACTTATACATCTTGCACCATTTATGGATTTGATTATAGATCTCCTGATATTAAGAAAATAGGTACTATTAATAACATTGAAAATAACTATTTTGAATTAAAGGTACCTCAATTAACTGTTTATCATCTTGTATTTTAAAAATTTGGGGGAAGAAAGAATAAACTTTCTTCCCCTTTAGGGAGAAGAGAGAATGAGACTTGATAAATTTCTTGTTAATCAAGGTTTTGGTAGTAGAAAAGAGGTACATAAGCTTATAAAATCAGGAATTGTTAAAGTAAATGGAGAAATTATAGAAGACCCTTCTTATCATATTGATCCCAATAAAGATATAGTAAAAATAGAAGATGAAGAAATAGAGTATAAAGAAAATTTTTATTTTATGCTTAATAAACCTAAGGGATATATCACTGCCACTTATGATGAAAACTATCCAACAGTTATGGATTTATTTTCTTCTGAGCCAATAATTGATAAGCTATTCCCCATAGGAAGGCTTGATATTGATACAGAAGGACTCCTTATAATAACTTCAGATGGGCAATTAGCTCATAGAATTACCCATCCTAAGTGGAATATAGAAAAAGAATACTTTGTAATTGTCGAGGGAGATGTATCAGATATTGATTTTTCAAGATATGAAAAGGAAGGAATATATTTAAAGAAGGAGAAGTATAAAACAAAACCTTTTAAAGTAGAAGTTTTAAAAACCTCCCCAGAAGAATCAGAAATGCTTATTACTATAACGGAGGGTAAATATCACATAATAAAAAATATAATGTCTGAGTTAAAACATGAGGTTATATATTTAAAAAGAGTAAGAATAGGACCTTTGAAGCTTGACGAAGATCTTGCTCCTGGTGAATATAGAGAACTAACCAAAGAAGAGATAGATTTAATAAAAAAGTTTGTAAAGTTGTAAAGAAATTATTTATTCCAAAATGCCAGTCATAAGTAACCTTATCTTTTACGTAAGTTACATTTAGTTAGTATTAGTAACCTGGTATTTTGCTATCATCAAGTCCTATGTATGTGGGTGTTTCATCTTTAATTTTTGACAATTCATATAAGGCTACTGCATTTTTACCAAGTTTTATATTAAGTGTTATGTAACCATTATTTGCTTTCATTCGCCATGTGGTGATGTAAGGTTGAGCTACCTCTTTTAAGGTTTTTATTTGTTCCTTTGATGGAAATCTTGGTCTACCCATATCAATCCATGTCTTCCATGGATTACCATGATTCTCATCTATTAACTTTTGCTTTATAAATACATCTTCAAAGTCCACTGGTATTTCCAGCTTATATTCTCTTTCTTGTTCTGCATCTTTTCTCATGACTTCATTCCATGCAACAATAGCGATAGAGCCATTTTCTCTTTGAGTTACTAAAATATGTTCATCTCTATATAGTATCTTTTTACCCATTGCATTGAAAAATGTAAACATATGGAATACAGGTTTTGGAATATTATTAAATGCAACTAACCCAAAACCACCGTGGAAAATTGATCTTGGTACATCTGCTTCTTCAAAAACATCACTGAATGTCCAGTAAGAGAAGGAATCCACATAATCCCCGCCCTCACTTAAAACCCTTGCAAGGTATGCAGCATTAAAGGGAGTATCATGTATAGGGCACAAAGGATTATAAGAGCTATTGTATTCAGTTATATGAATAGGTAAATTAGGAAAAGGTGAATTTTTTACTTGATTTCTCACCTCTCTAAATTCCCTTATCATGTAATCAATAGGATTTACATCATGATAGGCAAAGTGTGGTGTATATTCAGGTGTTTTTGCTGTATATGAATGTCTGGTTACAAAATCTACAGGCACATTATTTTTATAACAAAAATTTAGAAAGTCATCTATCCAGTGTTCTCCTCCCCCACAGATAGCTGGTCCACCAACTTTTATATTTTCATCTACCTCTTTTATGGCTTTTACTGTGATCTCATACAATTTGAAGTACTCAGCTTGATTGGCATCCTTCCAGAATCCACTCAGGTTAGGCTCGTTCCATATTTCAAAGGGCCACTGTTCTACTTCTTTTTCACCATATCTTTCAATAAAATGTTTAACTACTGCTTTAATGAGTTTTTCCCATTTATTATAATCACTGGGAGGAGTGACATTTCCTTTCCAATAGAATACAGTTTGTGGACCAGAAGCAAGTTTTGAGGGCATGAATCCAATCTCTACAAAAGGACGTATACCAAGATCTAAAAATGAATCATATATTCTGTCAATATATGTAAAGTTGTAAAAGGGTTGTACAGTGTCTCCTATTTTGTCCTCACGATATATTCCCACATCATCATGAAGAAGCCCATGGGCTCTTAAATATTTAAATCCAATATGTTGCTGTACATAAGATAGAGCATCAATATATTCCTTTTGAAGAGCAAGACCTATTCGTCCACTACCAACGCAAAATTTCCAGTTATCAGGAAAAATTCCTATTTGCTTGTCTTTTTCAATTTTAATGTGGGTCATTTTTTATTAACCTCCGTCTTTTATTGATCTTTCATATTAGGCAAGTAAAAATTATATGTAAAACGTTTGCTAATATGATACTTAAAATTTTTTTCTTTTCTCTCACATAGAATATTAGGTATAGATTTTAATATATTTATTGAATATAAGTCAAGAAATGGCACTTGGTAGGGACATAGGTACCACTTTTAAGGAAGTCAGATAAAATCTTGGTAAAAAGTCCTGCAGCTCTTAATAACTCCTCTAAAAGTATAACAGGAAAAGTTAATACATGAAAAGAATGATACAAAACTCTA
>JAPYWU010000090.1 GCA_028276205.1 Dictyoglomaceae bacterium
AAAGAGAAAATAAAGAGAATATTCCTTCTGAGATTAGTATAAGAATGATGACTGTAGATGAGGCATTAGAAGAATTGAAAAAATACTTGGAAAAGGCCTTTTTAGCTGGATTAAGAAGAGTAAGAATAATTCATGGTAAAGGCACTGGTAAATTAAGAAATGCTGTGCATGAATATCTAAAAAGTGTACCTTACGTAAAAGAATTTTATTTAGCATCTCCAGCGGAAGGAGGAGAAGGGGCTACAATTGCAATATTGGAAAGCCCCGTTTAGAGTTTGAAAATAATTTCTCAATATTTTCTCAAGAATTTTATACCTGTGTTTATAGTGGGGGTTTTACTTTTTTCTACCCTCTTAATTATTTCTCCCCTCTTCAGTATTATGGATTTGGTTATATCTCGTTCGATACCTTTAAATTTAGCTTTTCAGCTTTTTCTGACAAAGATTCCCCCTTACTTAACTTACACGTTTCCCATGGCTATATTCCTTGCAGTTGTTTTTGTTATTGGTCAATTTAGTGAACACGGAGAAATTATGGCAATGAAAGCTTCAGGGGCTTCTATAAAATATTTTCTACCCGCTATACTTATTTTCTCTTTTTCTGTACAGACTATCATGTTTTACTTTAATGAAGTTCTTTCTCCTAAGGCTTATGAGAGTGAAAAAACATTATTAAGCAAAGTATATAATACGGTGTTAGTTCCTGCACGTGAGAATGTATTTTTCAATGAAAATCATAATTTTTACTTTTTTAGAAAAGTTGATCCTAAGGCTAAAAAATTTGAAGATATTTTGTTAATTCAATTTTTAGAAAATGGAAAGATAAAATTAATTATGTCTGCTAAAAGAGCATATTTTGATGAAAATAAAGGATGGATTTTTCAAAATGGGGAGATATATTCACTTAATGATAATGGAGAAATGATTTTTAAAGGAAAATTTGAGGAACAAAAGGTCAATCTGATGAGAAATCCAGAACAAATAACCCCCTCGTCAAAGCCTATTGAGGAGATGAGTATTTTTGAAATTATAAATCAAATAAGACTTTTTGAAGGAATCGGATTAAATACAAGAAATCTAAAAACAGAACTTCATATAAGAATTGCTCTCCCTTTTACCTGTCCAATATTTGCAATTTTAGCTCTTGGATTAGGTCTTCAGATGGGGAAAGGTGGTAGATCTCTTTCTTTTGGTTTAAGCGTTATTTCTATTTTTGTGTACTATATTTTATTTTCCATAGGAAGATCTCTTGCCAAGGCAGGAATCTTTCCTTACTTTTTAGGAGCATGGTTAGGAAATATTATCTTTTTAATCTTGGGTATATATCTTCTTACAAAGAGGAAATAATCTTAATAATGATAAGGTTCGTTTCTTAAAATTTTTATTCCTCTGTATATCTGTTCTAATAGGATTAATAATGCAAATTCATGAGTGAAGGTCATTTTGGAAAGTGATAGGATAAAATTACTGGATTTTTTAATGTCTTCTTGTATTCCGTAGATTCCTCCAATTATAAAAATTATTTCATTATTTTGAGAGATTTTGTCTAAATCTAAAAGTTTATAAGCAAATTCTTCAGAAGATAATTCTTTACCTTCTTTATCTAAGGATACTATATATTTTTTATCCTTAATTATTTTCTTAATGATTTCTCCTTCTTTTGATAAGGCAATTTCTTTGGGTAAATCAGAGAAATTTTGTAGATATTCAATGTCTATATTAAAAAAAGGTAGGAGCCTTTTCCTATATTCCTGGACTCCTACCCTAATAAATTCATTTCTAATTTTTCCTACTAATAAAATCTTTATTTTCACTACCCAGATATATCTTCAGGCATTGCTTCTAACTTAATTTTAACAGTATATTCTTTTCCATTTCTTATATATGTTATTTCTACCGTATCTCCTACTTTTCTTTTTTGTATTTCTGATCTTAGGTCTTCCATACTCTCAACACTTTTTCCATCTATTTTAGTAATGATATCTCCACCTACTATTATTTGAGTGCCATCAACATAAATGACTCTGTTTCCTCCTTTTAAACCTGCTTTGTCAGCAGGACTTCCAGGTACTACTTCTGCTATAACTACCCCTTTATTTACAGGGAATTTAATATAGTCCAACATGTCAGAAGTAATAGCATATCCTCTTATACCTATCCATGGATAAGTAATTTTTCCCTCTTTAATTAATTTGTTTGCAATCTCTTTAGCTTTATTAATTGGGATAGCAAACCCAATTCCTTGAGCATCACTTTTTATTGCAGTATTTATACCTATAACTTCTCCCTTTATATTTATAAGTGGTCCACCACTATTTCCAGGATTAATAGCAGCATCTGTTTGAATAAGATTTTCAAGTCTTACCCCATTAGGTTCAATAATGGTTCTATTAAGAGCACTAACTATTCCTAAGGTAACTGTTCTATTAAGACCATATGGGTTTCCTATAGCTATAGCAAACTGACCTGGTTCTAATTTATCTGAATCACCTAAGGGTAGATAAGGAAGATTTTCAGCATCTATTTTGATTACTGCTAAATCTGATCTTTTATCATATCCTACTATTTTACCTGTATACTTCTTGCCTTCTGATAAGGTAACATCTATCTTTCTTGCTCCTTCTACCACGTGATAGTTTGTAAGAATATATCCTTTAGGATCTATAATAAAGCCTGATCCTATCCCTGATTGAGGATATACTCCAAAGAAGAAGTCTTCAACTAGAGTAACAGTACTAATGTTTACTACTGCAGGCATGGTTTTTTTGACAACATTAACTATATCTTTTTCGAAAGAGCCTAAGGAGCTTGGCACATAAACCTCTTGGGTAGGAAGAATATTATTGGATATTTCTGTGGATGACGTTTTATTTTTATTATTAATTAAATAGTAACCACCAACACTTCCAATTAAACCACCTATTATGGCTCCCAAGATGAAAATAATCAGTATAACCTGCCATATTCCCCTTTCTCTTCTCATAGTAGTCCCTCCTTAATCTCATTAGTTATTTCTGATCCTCTGTTTTTAGATGACGTTATAGCATTCATAATTATTCCAATAATCCCTTCATTATATAGGACTTCAAGTCCCATAATGGTTGTGCCAGCAGGTGATGAGGTCATTCTAATAATATCTTCAAAGGTAAGATTTTTACTTTTAATATACTCTAATACTCCTTCAAAAAGTTGGATAACCATTTCTCTTGATATGTCATATGGTATTCCACCTTTTACACCTGATAATGTAAAACCTTGTAGAATTAAAGCAACAAAGGCTGGGCCACTTCCTGTAAGAGCGGTTACTGTATCAAAATATTTTTCAGGTAAAATCCATACTTTTCCAATTGTTTCAAAAAGGCTTTTAGTAAATTTAATATCTTCTTCTTTTGCTTCTGAATAGGTAATTGCTATTGCTCCTTTATTAACAGTACAGGGAAGATTAGGCATTACCCTAATAATACTTCTTGCTTCTTTTGTGTATTTAGATATTAAGGATATAGGGATACCAGCTGCTATTGATATTATTACATGATGGGATTTTATATGTGGAGATATTTCCTGGAGTACTTCTTTGAAGTTTTGAGGTTTTATAGCTAAAAGAATATATTCACAACTATTCACAGTATATACATTATCAGAAACTACCTCAATTTCATATTTTTCTGTTAAGTATTTCCTTCTATCTTCAAGTGGCTCTGAGACTAATATATTTTCTTTTTTCAAAAAGGAAGAGGAGAGTATACCTGAGAGAATAGCTTCTCCCATCATTCCTCCACCAATAATACCAAGTTTCATATTAATTCTCCCTTCTTTTTATTCTCTTATCTGACCTTCTCCAAAGACGATATATTTTGTAGTGGTCAGCTCCTTTAAGCCCATTGGACCTCTTGCATGTAGTTTTTGGGTAGATATTCCTATTTCTGCCCCGAGCCCAAATTCTCCACCATCAGTGAATCTTGTAGATGCATTAACATAAACAGCAGCTGCATCAACTCTTTGTAAGAAAGTCATTGCTTTATGATAATCTTTTGTTATGATAGCTTCTGAATGTTTTGTATTGTATTTATTTATATGTTCTATAGCTTCTTCTAAAGAATTTACTACTTTTATTGCAATAATAAGATCTAAATATTCAGTATACCAATCTTCTTCGGTAGCTAAAATTGCATCTTTTATAATTTGACATGTTTTTTCACAGCCTCTAATCTCTACATTATATTTTCTTAAGTCTTCAACTATTAATGGTATAAATTTATCTGCAATATTTTTGTGAATAAGAATTTTTTCAATAGCATTACAAACAGATGGTCTTTGAACTTTTGCATTTATTATTATTTTTCTTGCCATATCAAAATCAGCATCTTCTTCTACATATATATGATTATTTCCTGCACCAGTTTCTATGACAGGCACCTTAGATATATTCATTACATATTTAATAAAATTTGCACTTCCCCTTGGTATGGCCACATCTATATAATCTCTCATTTGGAGAAGCTTTTCTACTGCTGAATGTTCTGGTGTCTCAATAATTTGGATACTTTCGGGAGGTACTTCTGACTCTGATAATGCTTCCTTCATTATATTGGCAAGGATAATATTTGAATATAAGGCATCTGAACTTCCTCTTAAAACTATAGCATTTCCAGATTTTATCGCTAAAATTGCCCCATCAACAGTCACATTTGGTCTGGCTTCGTAGATTAGAGCTAAAACACCAATAGGTACTCTCATCTGTCCTACTAATATCCCATTGGGCCTTTTTTGCATAGAAATGATTTCTCCAACAGGATCTGGTAGTTTAATTACATCTTCAATGCTTTGAATAATATCTTTTAGACGTTTCTCATTGAGAAGTATTCTGTCCATTAATGCTTTACTTAAGCCTTTTTCTTCTCCTCTTTTAAGATCTTTTTTATTTTCCTCCAATATTATTGGAATATTTTTCTCTAAACCTTCTGCTATTTTTCTTAATGCTTCATTTTTTGCCTTGGTATTAAGTAATGATAATTTATAACTTGCATTTTTAGCTTCTTGTAATTTCTTCTCCATGTTCTCCATATTTTCTCACCCCAGAGCTTAAGATTTTTCTGATTATAAAAAGGTTGATAAATTAAGTCAATTATTATCTATGTTTTCTTCTTCAATAATCCTTTTTGCTTCTTCAAATTCATTTTCTGGTACTATTATGTATACAGGTAATCCCCTGCCCATATATACAGGATCTGTGTATGGAAAAGAAGAAGATAAAATTTGAGGGTGTAAACCTGAGGAAGTTAATAAATTATATATTAATTCACCAATTATATAGTTTGGTGCAATTATGAGTAATTTATATCCTTTTGGAGGTTCAAAATCTTTAAACAACTTTTTTAGCCACTATAATATATTGTTGCTTTTTACCTAGCCTATGATCTAAATATCTTACTAAAATATAACCAAAGGCCATTAATAAGAAGCCCAAGATCAATCCAAGGAGTTGGGGATCAAAATGTATTTTAGGACTAAATAAGTATCCAAAAATAACACCAATAATAAAAAGAATTAAAGGTAATCCATATATCAAAAATATGGCTTTATAATATTTCTTTCTCTCTATCTCAATAACGACTGTATCACCAACTTTTGCGTTACAATTATCAATTGCATCAAGATAAAAGTTGGATGTACTTCCTGAGTGACAAAGACCACATGTCTTACACATAGAGGTAGGGGTTAATTCTATCTTTAAAATATTACCCTTTTTATCTACAACCTTACCAAGTTCGCCCATTCAAATTACACCTTCTCATGGAGCCGGAGGCCGGATTCGAACCGGCGACATGCCGATTACGAATCGGCTGCTCTGCCTCTGAGCTACACCGGCCCTCAAGATTTAATTTTACTATAAAAAATGGCGGGGTCGACGGGATTCGAACCCGCGGTCTCCTGCGTGACAGGCAGGTGTGTTAAACCGGGCTACACCACGACCCCGCATACTATATTATATCATTTTTTAATGG
>JAPYWU010000006.1 GCA_028276205.1 Dictyoglomaceae bacterium
ATTTTTTCATTCATAAACAACCCTTAACAAATAAATATTAAATACTATCTCCATTTTCTAAAAATATTTATTTTTTTCTTGACAAATTTTTCAATCCATTATATTTTATAAAAAATTTATGAATTTTGAAGAGATAAAATAAAAAGATGAAAATCGGAAGACCACAATTAATAGACGAGGTTAATAAAGGACAAATTCTAAAACTCTTAAGAGAAGAGGGACCTATTTCTCGCGCAGAAATAGCTCGTAGGCTTGGTCTCAGTCGTCCTACTGTTTCTACTCACATAAGAGATCTTATTAAAGAAGGATTAGTATATGAAATAGGTAAAGGAAAAAGTAATAAGGGTAGAAAAGGTATTTTATTAAAGTATAATGCTAAATACGGATATTTTTTAGCAGGAGACATTGAAGGATCTATAATGAGATTTGCAATATCAGATCTTTGCGGAGAAATCCTTCATGAAAAAGTATTATCCTTAAATGAACTTAGAGAAAAGAATATGATGCAACCCGAAAAGCTTGTAGAAATAATGAGAACCTTTGTTAATGAAAATAAAATAAACCCTGAGAATATTAAAGTTATTTCTATAGGAATAGCAGGTATAATTGAGGAAGGAAAACTGATTTTTGCTCCAAATCTCCCAGAATGGAGCCATGCCCCTATAAAATCTCTTATAGAAATAGGATTTCCTGGTGCTTCTATAATAATGGAAAATGATGTAAACATGGCTGTCATGGGAGAATTTTGGAAAGGAGCAGGAAAAGGCCATAAAAATATTGTATATATGAATTTAAGTACAGGAATTGGCGCAGGCATCATAATAGATGAAAAATTATATGAAGGAGCAAATAAATTTGCAGGAGAAATTGCATATATGGTTTTAGATAATCATCATGATAAATATCCAGGAGTAGAATATACACCATTAGGAGCCTTAGAATGGGTGGTTTCAGGAATAAAAATAATAGAAAAAGCAAAATCTATAAACCCTAAATATAATCTGATAGAAAAAATCTTTGAGGATTATAATAAGGTATATGAAATTACCGAGCTAATTAACAAAGTAAGCGAATACTTAGCAAAAGCAGTAGTCAATATTGTAAGTTTATTAGACCCAGAAGTTATAATTGTAGGGGGGATTGTAGGAAAATTTTTAAACATACTAATGTCAAAAATGCAACCTGTAATTGAATATTACTTACCAATTCCAGTGAAAATTATACCTTCCGCTTTGTACCCAAAAACCGTAATCTATGGAGCTATATATAAAGCCATAAATCACTATCATACAAAACCTGTTATTGTATAGTTAAATCTCGATTAGCTTTTTAGCCTTATTAAGTTGATCTTTTAAATCTCTTAAAGAGTCTAAATATCCAAAAGTTGGTTTTTCAATCTTAATATTATATATTGTTAAAGATTGTGGATTATGTTCATGTCCACAGATTACAAAATCAGCCTTATTTTTTAAAATAACTTCTCCCAAACGCTCACTTCCCAAATAAGCAGAAAAGAAATTTTTAATCATAATTAATTCCTTAAAAGGAATCATATGGGTTATTACTATCTTACTAAAATTTTCAACCTTATAAAAATCCTTTTCCAATTCCTCTATAAAAAGCCTACAAACCTCTATATTACTTAGATCATTCCCATTAATATCAGTAAAATTTACCAGTTTCCAAAAAGTTTCCCTCCATTTTAAACTACCAAATACACCTTTATCATAATCTTCCTTTGGATAATTGCTATTTCCAAAAGTGTAATCATACCAACCTAAGGTACCCAAAAATGCCCATTTGCCAGTAATAAAAGGATTTCTGGGAAGGAAATGAATACCAAAATCTTCACAAATATTAGGGAGTATGTAATAATATTTATCGGTACTGCTTATTTCTCCTTCTTTCCATACATCATGATTTCCAGGAACAAAAATAATATTAATGTAAGTATAAGAAAATTCCTCAAAAAATAACTTTACTTCCCATATCTTAGAAGATATATCCCCTGCAATAATAAGAATATCTGGATTATCAATTAATAGATAATCCCTGATTTTTCTTATAATTTCTCTCTCTTCCTGTAAATTTAAACCATTTCTAAGTCTAATATAATCTAAATGAAGATCTGAAATAGCAAGAATTCTCATTTAATGATCTTTAGAAATTTAAAGAAATGAAATAAATTCAAAATAAATTTAACCACAGGATCAAGAAAAGAATAAACAAGAGAATCCTTCAAAATAAGAATTTTATAATCATTAGGCAAAAAATTTATTAATAATGCATAAACAATAATTATAATTCCACCACCTAAAACAACCCTTAAAAGGAAATTAGGTAACACTAAAAGGAAATAACTAAAAACAAAGGTCAAAATGAAACTTACAATATTAGCTGGAAGATGAATAGGGATCTTAATATATTTCATATAAAGAGGAGTAAGAAAAGAAGAAAAATAAAAAGCAATAATTAAAGAAATTAAAAGCACTATTTTATTAGAAAATATATCTTTTAAACCCTTAATAGCCAAGCCTAAAATTGTAATAGCACATATTAAATCAAAGATCATACCCCTACTCCTCAAAAGTTATCATTACTCTCAAACTTTTACCACTCAATCCTACTTCTATTGCTTTATGAATTTCAGATAGAGGAAACTTATGAGAAACTACTTTAGAAACATTTATTTTTCCATCTTCTATTAAGCGCAATGCCCTACTATTTGTGAAAGGATTAACAAAAGACCCCATGATAGTTAATTCTCGATAATAAATATCAAAAGGAGAGATATTAATCAAATCATCCTTGGGAGAAACACCAAAAATAAGTACTTTTCCTCCTCTTCTTACACTATCAATTGTCAACAATACCGTTTCCTTTTTTCCCACAGCTTCAATACCCACATCCACTCCTCTACCATTCGTTAACTCTTTAATAACAGAAGCAACTTCTTCCGAGGGACTTAAAACATAAGAAGCTCCAAGTTCCTTAGCTATCTCTCTCTTTCCTTCATCTATCTCAACCACAATAACTGAACTTGCACCACAAAAATATGATAACTGAAGAAGGATCAAACCCAAAGCTCCTGCTCCCACTATAAGAACTGTATCTCCCAAATGAATACCTATTCTTTCAATCCCATGTAATGCACATGCAACTGGTTCCATCATAGCTCCTTCTATAGGAGAAATTTCTGAGAAAGGATATGCTTGTTTATATGGAACCTTGCAATACTCAGCAAAGCCACCATCCATATCAACTCCTATAGCCCTCAAATTTTCACATAAATGTATTTCCCCTCTTCTACAAAAATAACAATGTCCACAAGTAATATTAGGGTCAACAGCCACCAAGTCTCCCTCTTTTATCCCTAATACATTCTTTCCTACCTTGACCACTCTTCCAGCAAATTCATGCCCTCTTACAATATTATCCTTTGCATATCCTCTACCAGCAAATATATGTAAATCAGTACCACATATTCCTGATGCAAGCACCTTAATCAATATCTCATCATCATTAATTAGAGGTTCTGGCTTATCTATTAACTTTATTTGCCCCTTTTCCCATACAGCAGCAAGAATATTAGAACCTCCCAAAATAAACATTTTAGTTTTTATTTTACAATATAAAATCTATGTGGTAAAATTTTTTTAAAAGTAAACTAATTTTATTTTTACTGTTCCTCTTAAGACTAATAATAAAAATCCATAATTAAAGGAGGGTAAAAGATGAAGTACAGAAAAATGAGAAAAATTGATGTAACTGTTTCCTCATTAGGTTTCGGTGCTATGAGGCTTCCCACTTTAGGTAGTGATTCTCAAATAGATGAACCAAAAGCTATAGAAATGATTAGATATGCCATAGACCATGGAGTAAATTATGTAGATACCGCATATGGTTATCATGGCGGTCAGAGTGAAATATTAGTTGGAAAAGCCTTAAAAGATGGATATAGAGATAAAACATATCTTGCTACTAAACTACCTGTTTGGTTTGTTAACAAAAAAGAAGACATGGACCGACTTTTGAACGAACAATTAAAAAAATTAGATACAGATCATATAGATTTTTATTTACTACATGCACTAAATAAAGAAAGCTGGCAAAAAGTCTACAATCTCGGTGTTCTCGAATGGGGAGAAAGAATGAAAGAAAAAGGTTTAATAAGATTTTTTGGCTTTTCTTTCCATGATGATTTAGACACTTTCAAAAAGATTATTGATGCTTATGACTGGGATTTTTGCCAAATTCAATATAACTATATGGATGTAGATTATCAGGCAGGAAAAGAAGGACTTTTATATGCCTATAATAAAGGAATAAATGTAGTAATAATGGAACCTTTAAGAGGAGGTAGATTAGCAAGACCTCCTAAGGACGTCATGGATTTGATAAATAGCTATAAAATAAAAAGAAGCCCTGTAGAATGGGCTCTTCTTTGGCTATGGAATCATAAAGAAATATCTACTGTACTTTCAGGCATGAGCACCTTAGAGCAAGTTAAAGAGAATATTGAAATTGCAGATAAGGCTGAAGTTGGTATCCTATCTCAAGAAGAGTTAGAATTTGTAGAAAAACTAAGACTTGCATTTCTTGGTAGAAAAGCCATTGATTGTACTCAATGTGGTTATTGTATGCCATGCCCATATGGAGTAAATATTCCAAGAAACTTTTTCCTATATAATGAGGGTATCAGGTATGATGACTGGGGAGCTCCTCGTTGGGAATATAATTATTCCATGAGAGAAGAGGAAAGAGCAAGCAATTGTCAAGAATGCGGTATATGCGAAACAAAATGTCCTCAACAATTACCTATAAGAGAACTCCTTAAGAAAGTACATGAGGCGTTAGCCCAAAAATAAAGGGGAAAGGGTTATCCTTTCCCCTATTTTTCTTTAAAGGCTGAAGGACATATATCATTTAAGATACATTCTTCACATTTTGGATTTTTAGCTTTACATACGTTTCTTCCATGATGTATTAAAAGATAGGAAAAATTAGCCCATTCATCTCTTGGTACAATCTTCATCAAATCCTGTTCCAATTTATCTCTATTTTTCTCTTCACTAAGATCCAATCTTTTTGAAAGTCTTGCCACATGAGTATCTATCACAATTCCCTCATTTTTACCATAACCTGCTGAGAGAACCACATTAGCAGTTTTTCTCGCCACACCAGGAAGTTTTAATAATTCCTCCATAGTATCAGGAACTTTTCCACCATATTCCTCTACTATAATTTGGGCACAGCTTTTTATAAATTTTGCCTTATTTCTATAATAATTTATGGATTTTATGTCTTGTTCCAACTCCTCCAAAGGGACCTTCACATAATCTTCAGGAGACTTATATTTTTTAAATAAATTTTCAGTAACCATATTAACTCTCTCATCAGTTGTTTGTGCAGAAAGAATTGTTGCAACTAAAAGTTCCCATGGGTTAGAAAATTTTAGTGCTATTTTTGGCTCATAAATTCCTCTAAGTCTATTAAGTAATTCCTTTACTCTTTCTTTCCTGTTCATAATATAAAATCACCTCCAAAAATAAATAGCTATTAAAGTTTATCATAAACTTGTATAATCAATTAACGAACTATAAAAGTGAAAGGAGGTTTAAGAGTGGATATAAAAAATATACTCAAAAATCTATCAAATCTGGATGGTCCTTCAGGTTATGAACATAAAGTAATAGAGTATATAAAAAGTGAGGTAGAAAAAATCCCAAATACCACAAGTTACATTGATAATCAAGGAAATTTTATCGTAAAAAGAGGAGGAAAAGGTAAAAAAATAGCCCTTTTTGCTCACACTGATGAAATAGGGTTTGTAATAACTAAGAAAGAATTTAACAATTATTTCAGATTTCATAACTTTGGAGGAATAGATCCTAAGGTTGTAATTTCTCAAAGACTGAGAATACATACTAAAAATGGTATAGCTTATGGTGTGGTAGGAATGTTAGAACCTCATCTACAAACTGAAGAGATAAGACAAAGAGTTTTAACTTTTGATGATTTATTTATAGATGTAGTAGAAAATTCAGAATATGTATCTATAGGAGATTTAGCTACTTTTTCATCGGAGGCTTTTGAATTAAATGAAAAGTATATAGCAGGAAAAGCTTTAGACAATAGAGCAAGTTGTACCTCTTTAATTTATACTTTGCATCTTTTAAACCAATATGTGGTAGAAAATGAGGTATATTTTGTCTTTTCTGTAAGAGAGGAAGATGGAACTTCAGGGGCTTCTACTTCTGCATATCATATTAATCCTGATCTTGCTATAGTATTAGATGTAACTCATGGAGACATATATAGACCAGGATATCCCAAAATTGAAACAGGTAAAGGTCCGGTATTAGATATTGGGCCTATGGTTGATTACAAATATTTTGAAAAAGTCAAAAATACCGCTGAGAAAATATCAGTGAACTACCAAATAGAACCAAATGGAGACCACAGTCATACCGATACAGACAGAATCCAAATAACAAGAGAAGGCATTCCAACTTTACTTATCTCCATACCCTTAAGATATATGCATACGCCATATGAAGTAGTAAATATAAGAGATATAGAAGAAACAGCAAGACTTCTAAGTTATTTCATAGCTATTGGAGGTGAATAAACATGCTTTTAAAGGAACTCTCTGATCTTTGCGGGGTTTCGGGTTTTGAACAAGAGGTAAGAAATTTTATTAAGGAAAAAATAAAAGATAAAGTAGATGACATAAAAGAGGATAAACTAGGAAACTTAATCGCATTTAAAAAAGGGAAAAATAATAAAAAGCTAATGTTATCAGCCCATATGGATGAGGTAGGATTTATCGTAAGTAATATAGAGGAAGACGGAAAAATTAGTATCATTCCTCTCGGATCCATAGATCCAAGAGTTGTTCTCGGTAAAAAGGTGGTAATTGGAGAGAAAAAAGTACCTGGAATTATAGGCTCAAAACCAGTCCATCTTATGACAGGTTATGAAAGTGTTTCCTCTTTTGAAAATATAAAAGTTGACATCGGAGTTTCCAAAAAACAAGAAGCAGAAAATAAAGTAAAAATTGGCGATTTCGTTAGTTTTGCTCCTAATGCCATACTACATAAAGATTGGATATCTGGAAAGGCATTGGATGATAGAGGAGGGTGTTCCATACTTATAGATCTCATAGAAGCTAATATAGAACCCTTTTATAATACATATTTTACCTTTGTCATCCAAGAAGAGACAGGACTAAGAGGATCAGGAGTAGCTGCAAGTCAGATAGACCCAGATTATGCCATAGTTATTGAAACTACTACGTCAGGTGATAATCCAGAATTTCCTGAGGCAAGAAGATCAAGCGAACTTGGCAAAGGACCTGTGATTACACCAGCACATAGAGGATATGTAAATAATGAAAAACTTTTTAATTTTGCTATTAAAGTAGCTCAAGAAAATAATATTCCTTACCAAATAAAAAGAAGAACCGTAGGAGGTACTGACGCTGCAAGAATTGCCATAACCACTGGTACTCCCTCTTTAGTTATCTCCATTCCATCTCGTTATATTCATTCCCCAATGTGTGTGGTAAACCTTCAAGATTATCAAAATACTTTTAAACTCTTATCTAATATTATTACAAAGGAGGTAAAGTAATGAAGGAGCTAATTAAAAAACTTACCACTACCCCTTCTCCCAGTGGAAGAGAAGAAAAGATAAAACAGACCATATTAGAAGAATTACAAGGATATATTGATGGATATAAAATAGATAAATTAGGAAATCTTATTGTATGGAAAAAAGGTAAAAAAGAAGGAAAAATTCTTTTGGATGCTCATATGGATGAAATAGGAGTCTTAGCCACTTATATAGATGAAAAGGGATTTATAAGAATTGAACCTATTGGAGGTATATCCCCTTATAATCTTTTAGGAAGCAGTATTCAATTTCCTGATATAGAAGGATTTGTAGGAGTAGAAGGAGAAACCTCAGAAGAAATGGCTAAAAATATTAAAAACCTTGATTTTGATAAGATATTTATAGATATTGGAGTAAAAAGTAAAGAAGAAGCTGAAAGATTAGTCCCTCCTGGCACTTTTGGAGTTTATTCTTCCTCTTTTAGAGACCTTGGAGACCGTATAGTTTCAAAAGCTATGGATGATCGCATTGGTTGTGCTATTATTATTGAGGTATTTAAGAGATCAACTCCCATCTATGATTTATATGGAAGTTTTTCAGTACAAGAAGAAGTTGGCCTTGTAGGTGCAAGTGTAGTAGCCTTTGATATACAACCAGACGTAGCTATAGCTGTAGATGTAACAGCTCATTCTGATACCCCAAAAGGATTAAAAAGAATATCTTTAGAACTTGGCAAAGGTCCTGCTATAAAGATAAAAGATAGCGCATCCATAAGTGATAGAAGACTTGTAGAAAAATTAAAGTATTTAGCAGAAAAAAATCAAATACCTTATCAAATTGAAATACTTCTAAGAGGAGGTACAAATGCTGCTGTACTTCAAAGGACAAAAGCAGGAATTATAGCAGGAACATTATCTATTCCAACAAGATATGTACACTCACCCCATGAAATGGTAGATATAATGGATGTAGAAAATGCTGTAAACTTACTTAAAATTTTTGTAGAATCAGAGGAATCTATAAACTTATAAAATAAAAAGGGGGGAATTATGATAAATTTCCCCCCTTTTAAAACTATTAACAAAAATAAAAATTATGCTTAAAATATTATCATGAATGTGGGGAAGAGGATTAGAGAATTAAGAAAAAAGAAAAACCTTAAATTAGAAGACTTGGCTCAAAAGACAGGTCTCTCCCTATCTTATATATCCTTAGTAGAAAGAGGCCTAAAAAATCCATCACTAAAAGCTTTAGAAAAAATTGCAAAAGCCTTTAATGTACCCACATCTTATCTCTTTTCAGGTGAAACTGAAGAAACCTTAGAAACCTTTCTAAGAGCTAACACCTCCTTAGATGAAGAAGAAAGAAAAATGATAATTCAGCTAATAAAATCATTAGAGAGTAGGAAAAATGTACGAGGATCTGACTAAGGAAATCTTAGCTTATTTCTTTATAAAGAAGCCACCTGTAAAACCTGACGTAATTGCCTATGGTTTAGGCTTCAATATAACATTTACAAAAGTTCCAACCCCCAAAATATCTGGAATAATTTATAATAAAGAAATAGTAATAAATTCATCCGATCCTATAGTAAGACAGAGATTTTCCTTAGCTCACGAGTTAGGACACTATTTCCTTCATGATCAATCATCTTCCTTTCACAAATTTGATAAAGAGTATATAAGAAAAGAACAAGAAGCAGATTTATTTGCTGCATCTCTTCTAATGCCCCTATTTATGTTAGAGAATTATTTATATCTTCCGGTAGAGGAGATAGCCAAGATATTTATTGTCTCAAGAAAAGCAGTAGAATTAAGATTAAAAGTCATAACAAGTTAATTTAATCCTTATTTTCCAATTATTTAAAACTTCTTTAAAGATATCTTGACAAATTTAACATTACCTTAATATACTATTTTTGTTATTAACACGTGTAAAGTTTTTTATTTAAAATAATTAACACGTGTTATAAGGAGGTGATAAAAAAAGATCACATTAAAGAAACAAAACATAACGCTTCTTCAGTCTCTAAAAATTTAAACTAAAAGGGGGAATAAAGTCTGGATATATCTAAAACCAAGCTATAAATTATCAAAAGATGTAACATTATCAGGTATTTATCAATACAAAAAGATAGGAGATACAGAGACCCATACTACCTATTACGTAAGCTTAGGTTTCAACAATGCTACATTATATTTTGGAAATGCTCCATCAGAAGAGGGAGCAACCTGTGATTTTGTAAAACAAATCGGAGCAAGTATTTCCTTTGATTTCTAAAATTGAAAATAAAAAGGTGGGGGAGCTTGCTCTCCCCCACCTTATAAAGGGGGTATAAAGATGAAAAGATATCTTATTTTAGTCTTCTTAATTCTTCTTTCCTCTACTCTTTTTGGGGAATCTATAAAATATCCATTAGTTTTCAATGACCCTGTAAATGATGATAAAGGACCTGGAACATATGTATATCCAACAGATGCTGTCTTTAAACCTGGAAGTTTTGATTTAACAAAAGTCGTAATTGATGCGGATAATGAAAATGTATACTTTAAAATTTCTTTTAGAGTTCCCATTGAAAATCCATGGGGAAGCCCTCTTGGTCTTTCTATCCAAACTATTCATATTTATATTGATAAAGATGGAAAAGAAAATTCAGGTTTTAGAGATTTTATCCCAGGAGTAAGAGCCCAAACCACTCCCAAAAGTGCTTGGGATATAGCTATATTGGTAGAGGGTTGGCCTACCGAATTAAAAGCTTCTGTAAAATCTTCAGCACCTTAAATGTATAAAGCCTGTATATTTCCTGCAAAGGGTGTAAGTGTGGAAGGAAATACCATTATAATTCCTGTACCTAAAAAGAGTTTAGGCGGAGATTTTGAGAAAGGTTGGGGTTTTCAAGTTTTAATCCTTGGCCAAGAAGGTTTTCCAACTCAAGATCCTGTATCATGCAGAATTAGAGAAGTATTATCTTCCCCACAACAATGGAGATTTGGTGGTGGTGATGATTTCTATGGAGATCCAAATATTATTGATATGTTAGATTATGAAGGGATAAATCAATATGAAGTATTAAGCAAATATAAAAGTGATGCAAAATATGAGAAAAACGTATATGCACAAATACCCTTCATATATGTGAAATAATTAGGAGGGAAATTGTCTATGAGAAAACTGTATTTAATCTTTTTATGTTTAATACTTTTTATTAGCATAGGATTCTCTGAAAATGTAACACAAATACCAGTAAACCCATATATATCTAATGTAAAAAAAGTGGAAAAACCATTATATTTAGCCATAATATGGCATAATCATCAACCTTTATATTATGATCCAGTTGAGAATATAAATATAATGCCATGGGTCAGAATGCATGCGATAAAAGATTATTATGATATGGCATATATACTAAAAAATTATCCTCAGATTAAAGCTAATTTCAATATGGTCCCCTCCCTCATATATCAATTAGATCTATATGCCAATAAAGGCTTAAAAGACAAATACTTAATTCTTACGGAGAAACCTGCTGATGAACTAACTCCAGAAGATAAGGACTTTATTTTGAGAAGATTCTTTGATGTAAATTGGGATAGAATAATAAAAAGATTCCCAAGATACTGGGAACTCCTAAATAAAAGAGGACAGTCTATAGACGATAATGTTATTTCAAAAGCAATTCAAAGCTTTACAGTTCAAGATTTCAGAGATCTTCAAGTTTGGTTTAATTTGGCATGGTTTGATCCTGATTTTCAAACATATGACAAAGACCTATCAAGATTAATACAAAAGGGAAAAGACTTTTCGGAAGAAGACAAAAAAATAGTAATTAATAAGCAATACCAAATAATGTCTGAAATCATGAAGTTATATTCAGAATTACAAAAAAACAAACAGATAGAAGTTGCTACCACGCCATTCTTCCATCCTATAATGCCTCTATTATATAACATTAAATCTGCAAAAGAGGCAGTACAAGATATTAAGATACCAGATTTAAATATCAGTTATCCAGAGGATGTAGATGCCCAATTAAAAATGGCAGTAAATTATTATAAGAAATACTTCAAAGACAATCCAAAAGGTTTGTGGCCCTCTGAAGGTTCTGTAAGCCAAGAGATCATTCCTTCCGTAGTAAATAATGGCTTTCAATGGATGGCAAGTGATGAGGATGTTTTAGCAAAGTCCTTAGGTGTACCTATTACAAGAGATTCTAAGGGTAACGTCACAAATCCAGATGTTCTTTATAAACCATATATCGTAGAAGAACAAGGCAAAAAACTATATATGGTATTCAGAGATAAAAATTTATCAGACAAAATTGGATTTGTCTATAGTGGAATGAAGGGTACTAACGCTGCTAAAGACTTTATAAATTATTTGGAGAATATTTATGAAAAGACAAAAGATAAAAAAGGACCATACTTGGTAACAGTAATCTTAGATGGAGAAAATTGTTGGGAATATTACGAAAATGATGGAAAAGAGTTTTTAAATTCACTGTATAAATTATTATCCGATAATCCTTATATTGAGACCGTAAGAATATCAGACTTTTTAAACAAATTCCCACCTAAAGATAAAATCAACAGATTACATGCTGGATCTTGGATTGATGGTACTTTCCTAACTTGGATAGGAGAAAATGAAGAAAATAAAGCATGGGAACTATTAGATAAGACCAGAACAAACCTAATATATGAAACAGTTAAACAAAAAAAGACAATATCACCAATTCTAAATCCAGATAACTTAAAATCAGATTTAGAAAAAGCATGGTTTGAATTATATGCAGCAGAAGGAAGCGATTGGTTCTGGTGGTATGGAGATGATCAGGATTCCACCAATGATATTGCTTTTGATGAGTTATTCAGAAAACATTTAATAAACATATACAAATTAATTAAGAAAGAAATTCCACCAGATTTATATTTACCTATAGTAAAGATAGGAGAAGAAAAACCCATTCAAAGCTTACAAAGAAAATTTACCCCAAAGATTGATGGAAAAATAGAACCCCAAGATGAATGGAAAGATTCTGCTATATACAATGTAAAAATTGGAACAGGTACATTTACAAAACCAGGTAAATTCTTAGAAAGATTATATTTAGGCTTAGACAATGATGCTCTCTATTTCTTGATTGAAAGTAAAGAAAATCTAAAAAACCTTCTTGGAAAACCTTATTATTTAGGCATTTACTTCTCCAACCCATACATAAAAGAAATAAATGTTTATCCAAGAAATTCAGATAAAAGCTTAGGTTATGGTATAGGTTATGAAATATTAATAGATTTATCACAAATAAAAGATCTTGGAGAAATAGAAGCATCTCTAAATCAAGCCTTAGGTAATAATCAATGGAAAGAAATATCAAAAATCAAAGGAGGAATATCTGAGAAGTATGTGGAAATAGGAATACCATTCAAGTCTATGAAGTTACAAGGCAGAGATCAAGTTGCAATCAATGTAATCTTTGGTTCAGATAAGCCAGAAGATATAGTTCCTTATTATATTCCCATTTATATAACAGTACCAGAAGCAAAATTAGACGTAGTTTATTTCTCAATCGATGATCCCCAAGGAGATGATTACGGTTGGGGAAGTATAGTTTATCCTACTGCTCCAGTATTTAAACCTGGAGTTTTTGACATAATACATGTTGAGATGGGAAAAAGTAAAGAAGATATAGTATTCAGGATAAAAATCAGAGGAGATCTTGAAAATCCATGGGGTTCACCTACAGGGATTTCTGTACAAACAATTGATATTTATATTAATGATGGAAAAAATGGTCCGTACTATTATCAAGCATTACCTGGGAGACAAGCTAATATATCTGAAGGATGGAATAAAGCTATTTGGGCAGAAGGATGGATTCAAGAATTAATAATACCTGTTTTAAACGAAAAGGGAAAAGTAGAATTAAAGGAAATTAAAGGAGTGGTACAAGTAACAGCAGATCCTACAGAAAGAACTATAATAATCTCAGTACCAGAAAAATATTTAGGTACTGTAGATCCAAATTGGAAGATACTCATAATAATGTGCGGACAAGAAGGGTATCCAAGGCCGGGAAGTTGGAGAGTAAGAGAGGTGGAAGAAACAGCAAAACAATGGAGATTTGGTGGTGGTGATGATTTCTATGGAGATCCAAATATTATTGATATGATAGTTCCTCCTGGAATAAAACAAGAAGATATATTGTCTAAATGGAAAAGCAGTGATGAGGAAGAAGAAAACGTATATGTAGATCTACCCTTGATCCCTCTTAGGGTTTTAATGCATCAATAATAAGAAGGAGGGGTATTGTTCCCCTCCTTCTTACCAATTTATCCTCTTTTTACATCTTCACAAAAAAAACAATTAGATATAAAATTATTTTTTGTTATGGTTGGTAAACCTCTTTTTAGGCATATTAAAAAAATATTATTGAAACATAAATGGAAGTATATATCAGGAGCATTTTTCCTGCTTCTTACAGATATTTTCCAATTGATCTCTCCTAAACTTTTAGGTTGGGGTATAGATTATCTTAATAAGGGATCTTTATCTCTCAGAAATCTATTTTTAATATTTTTGGCTTTAATTTTTTTTGCAATACTTACAGCTTTCTTTAGATATCTTTGGAGGATGCAAATTATTGCTACTTCTCGTCATATAGAAGCCCAAATAAGAGAAAAATACTTTACCCATCTTCAAACTTTATCATTAAATTACTTTAACTATCATAAAACTGGGGAACTTATGGCTCTTGCCACTAATGATCTCGGAGCTGTAAGAGAAATGTTTGCTTTTGGTATTGTTATGCTCCTTGATACAATCTTTTTAGGTATTCTTTCTATTTTTTTCCTTATAAGTATAAGCCCTAAACTCACATTATATACAGCTATTCCTTTACCAATAATTACCTTAACCATATCTATATTTGGAAAAATAACCCACAAAAGATTTAAATTAGTGCAAGAAAGCTTTGCTAATCTAACGGATAAAACTGAAGAAACTATAGCAGGTATAAGGGTTGTAAGAGCTTATGTACAGGAAGAAAAAGAATTGGAGAATTTTTTAGTAAAAGCAAGAGATTTATTAAATAAAAATATAAATCTTGTTAAAGCATGGGGATTTATGTTTCCTACTATAGAACTATTAGCTAATCTATCTATGCTTCTTGTATTCTTCTTTGGAGGATTGGAAGTTATAAAAGGAAATATCACTCTTGGTGATTTTATTGCCTTCAATTCATATTTAGGCCTTTTGATATGGCCTATGAATGCCTTAGGATGGGTTATAAACAATTTCCAAAGAGGAAAAGCATCCTTAGAAAGAATAAATGAAGTACTTGATGAAATACCTGAAATAAGAGAACCTAAAAACGCAATTAAAAAAGAAAAGTTAAACGGAGAAATCATATTTAAGAATGTATTCTTTAAATATCCATCAAGTAAAAATTGGCAACTTGAGGATATAAATATAGAAATAAAACCTGGAAAATTCTTTGGTATCACAGGTCCTGTAGGTTCAGGGAAAACCACCTTAGTAAGTCTCATACCAAGACTTTTTGATATACAAAAAGGAGAGATTTTAATAGATAACATTCCTATTAAAAATCTTTCCTTATATTTTCTCAGAAAAAATATTGGATTTGTACCTCAAGATAGCTTCTTATTTTCAGACACTATCGCTAATAATATAAGATTTGGCAATCCTAATCTATCAGATAATGAGATTAAAGAACTAATAAGAATTGTTGCATTAGAAGAAGATCTAAAGGATTTTCCAGACGGCATATATACAGTAGTAGGAGAAAGAGGTGTTACGTTATCCGGAGGCCAAAAACAAAGAGTTGCAATTGCGAGAGCTTTAGCTATTAATCCTCCTATTTTAATCTTGGATGATGCATTATCTGCTGTGGATGCAAATACAGAAAAACAGATTTTAGGTAACCTATTGGAAATGAGAAAAGATAAAAGTTTTATAGTTATAGCTCAAAGATTATCAGTTATCCAAGAAGCAGACGAAATAATAGTATTAAAAGATGGTAGAATTACAGAAAGAGGAGATCACAATAAATTAATGAGACTTGGTGGATATTATGCAAAGCTTTATGAGCAACAACAATTAGAATCTAAACTGGAGAGGGAAATAGATGAATCAGTTTTATGAAGAAGAAATATTAGGAAAAGCATATGATTCAAGAATAATGAAAAGATTATTAAAATATGCTAAGCCTTACTTTCGTTACCTACTCTTTGCCCTACTTCTTATCATAATCATAACCATTTTAAAACTCATAAACCCATACATTATAAAAACTGCAATAGACAAAAACATAAATCCCTTTGAGGTTATAAAAGTTGAAAATAAAGAGATAAGAGTATATTACATTGAGGATAATTTAGCCAAAACTTTACTTAAAAAATATCCTTCTCTTATCAAATCTTTAAATGGGAAATACTATATTTCCCTTGAAGACATACAAAAGATTGATATTAAGGACAGATTATCATTAAGGTGGAAAAATATCTTGAATTTACAAAAAGCAGCTCTATTATATCTTCTTATTATATTTATGATTTTCTTCCTAACATACATACAAGTATATGTTTTAAATTTAACGTCTCAAAAAATAATATATGACTTAAGAAAAGAACTATTCCAGCATATATTAAAACTTCCCATGAGAATTTTTGACAGAAATCCTGTAGGAAGATTAGTAACAAGGGTAACTAATGATACTGAAACCCTCCAACAGATGTACAACTCTGTAATAACAAGTCTTGTGGTAGATATATTCTTGCTTACTGGACTTTCTATTGTAATGTTAACTTTAAATTGGAAATTAGCTATTATATGTCTAATATCCCTTCCCATAGTAGGTTATATCAGTTTTCTATTTAAAAAATACGCAAGAGAAGCTTATAGAGCTTTTAGGATAAGACTTGCAAGATTAAATGCCTATTTAGCGGAACATATAAGCGGTATGAGAGTAACCCAACTTTTTGCGAGAGAAAAAGAGAATGAAAAAGAATTCAGAGAAATTAATAATCTACTTTTACAAGCAACTCTAAGAAATGTTTTTGTAAACGCCATATTTAGACCTATAGTTAGTGCCTTGGGAAGCTTTGTCTCCGCCTTCCTTATATTCTTTGGTGGACTACAAATAATGGGAAATCAAATTAGTTTAGGGACTTTATTTTTATTCATATCTTATCTTGGTAGCTTTTTCCAACCCATTCAAGATTTAGCAGAAAAATACGATATAATGCAAGATGCTATGGCTTCTGCAGAGAGAATTTTTTTACTTCTTGACGAACCTGAACATATTACAGAAACACCTAAGATTACTGTTCTAAAAGATATAAAAGGAAAGATAGAATTTAAAAATGTTTGGTTTGCTTATGATAATGAATGGGTTTTAAAAGATTTATCCTTTACTATAGAACCGGGAGAAAAAGTAGCTTTTGTAGGACATACAGGAGCAGGAAAAACTTCAATTATAAATCTACTTACAAGGTTTTATGATATTCAAAAAGGAGAAATTCTTATAGATGATATTAACATAAAAGAAATAGATCCAAAAGAATTAAGAAAACATATTGGCATAGTCCTTCAAGATGTACACCTCTTCGCTACTAATATTTTACAGAACATAAGATTAAATAGAGATGATATCCCTGAAGAAAAAGTCATAGAAGCAGCAAAACTGGTTAATGCAGATAAGTTTATAAGAGAACTTCCGCAAGGATATTATACTCCTGTTCAAGAAAGAGGCGCCACATTATCTTCTGGACAAAGACAATTAATAGCCTTTGCAAGAGCATTGGTATTTGATCCAAAAATATTGATTTTAGATGAAGCAACAGCCAACATAGACACAGAAACCGAAAAGTTAATCCAAGATGCAATAGAAAAACTTATAAAAGGAAGAACCAGTATAATCATCGCCCATAGATTATCAACTATAAAAAATGTGGATACTATTTATGTAATGCATAAAGGAAAAATTGTAGAGAAAGGAAGTCATCAGGAACTCATAAAGAAAAAGGGACTCTATTATCATCTTTACAAACTTCAAAGTTTAAATTATGCTAACATTTAGGTATTAATAAATAGAAAAATTTTTAAATTATTTTAAAGGAGTCTTGGCCATATATGAAAAAAGTAATCAGTTTGGGTATAATTTTTCTAAGTATATCTACTGTTTTTTCTCAAGTTATCGATCCTTATTTATTAAAAGAAATACCCCTTGGAGAAAATAGTGTAAATTATTTTATAATTCATGAGAATTTTTTAATCTATAACATAAAGGATCAATTAGTAATTTTAGATCTTAAAAGCTTTAATGAGAATAAAATAAGTGTGAGATCAAAAAATGCAGGAGATTTTAACACAATTATCAAAGAATTTAAAATAATAGCTCCTAAAACCATTGCTGTTGTAAACAATGAACCTTATGCTCTAATTTATAACTTTGGAAAAAATACATATACAGAGCTTCCGTACAATCTAGAAAGTAATATAAAAATAAATAACAATTTTTGGTTTTCTATTTCTCAAAATATACAAAATATTTCCTTTTCAAACACTGGGAAATATATATTAGAAAAGAGATTTTTGGAAACTTTCCTTCTTGGCTTCATACCTACAGAAAACCATTTTGAATATCATTTATTAAGCTATCCCTCACTAAAAGAATTAATCCTCTTTTCAACTCAAGATGATTTAGAAGAATCTCTGAATTTCTCACCTAAAGATAACTTCTTAATATTAACAAACTACTATAACTCAATAGACAACAAAAACGATGATGTTTATGGGGTAATTCTAATTGACCTTAAAAATATGAAAGCTATACCTTTATTTAAAGATGAGAAAATAATAAGTTATGATATTTCAAAAAATGATGATTTATTAGCAGTTTCTTTTGAAAAAAATATAACTAAAGTTATAGACCTTAAAACTCTATCAGAAGTTTTCTCTTATCCTATAGGGGGAAATGTTAAATTTACAGAAAAAAGTGACTTTCTTATTATTGAAGGAACAAGAATCTCCACCCTTATAGATATAAAAACAAAGGAAGTAATAAACACCTATTTAGGAAATAATTTATATCTTTCTCCTAATGAGGAGTTTTTAGCATATACTACAATTAATAATCCTTTCTCTTTGGTAAAAGAAATTCAATTGATCTATAGAAGATCAGGTATTCAGAAAAAAATAAAACTCAAAAGTGAATATTTCTTAGAACATATGAAATTCTCCAAAGACGAAAAATTCCTCATCCTTTTGCTATCTGGAAAGGACAGTTATAATATTAAAATTTATAAAATACAAGAATAATTATTTTAAAATTCTTGTAATAATCTTAACATCTCCCTATCTAACTTATGTCCATACCAATCCTCATATTCCACATCTTCTCTTTCAGAGTCAAGAATTCCAAAAGGTCCTTTAAAGTTCCAAAGAGCATAGCCAATATCTCTTTCTTTTAATATTTCCAAAAGATCTCTCATCCAAGAAAGTACAACCTTATGTGGTGTATATTTAAAGGCTCCCATCTCTCCACAATGAACACCTACACCCTTATCCATCAAACTTGCCCACCTATCATAATGTTTTTCAAGCTTACCCCTATCCCAATATTCTCCATAATGCCAAGCTCCAGGCCACTTAGGCTCAGGCCAGTTTTCCCCTCCTACCCAACTTGCTTTATAATGAGTAAGCCCCATAGGCAAATATCCTCTACAACTTTGTACAACTTTAAGATCACTCAACTCAGGCAAAGGCTCATTCCCATAGGAGATACCATCTATAATAATCAGTCTTTCATTATCAATCTTTCTTATGAAATCTACAGTCTTCCTTATTACCCTCTCATGATCAGCCCTTGTCATAATTTCATCTGATACGTGAGGTGGTTCATTAATCAGGTTAAAACTCAAATCTTTTGAAGATATACCTTTATATCTTTTTGCAAAATATCCCCAATGGTAACAAAAAGCATTTAAAGCTTCTTCATCTTTCCATAAATTAAATTTTTCTTTTAATTCCTGATTAACACTATAACCTGGGCCACGATGAAAATTCAAACATACGTGTATATGGTATTTTTGCCCCCAAGAAATTACTTTGTCTATTTTTTCAAAAAATTCTTCCTTTATATCATAAACATCATCATCTTTTATCCAGAATCTATAATTTAGAGGAATTCTTACAAAATCAAATCCCCAATAAGATATCCATTTAAAATCCTCTTCTTCAAAATCTTTATAATGGTAATATGAAAACAAATTAGGTAAATTAAAGCCTCTCCATCTTGAAATTACATTTTTACCCACATTTACCTCCTAAAGATTTGCTTCAGGAATTAAAGCTTTTAATAAAGGAATTCTCCATTCATCTTTTTCAGGATCATAAACTCCGAAACCAGAGAAAAATTCCCAATATGCCCAAGCTATTCCTCTCTTTTCTGCAGATCTTGCCACAAAATCTGTCCATCTCGCCCTTGATTCCATATCTGCTTTTGAGTATGCTCCAAATTCCCCCATATAAAGATGTATATTTCCATGCTCTTTAGACCATTTGACTGCCATATCAAGTTCCTTTTCTATCATTTGCTTTTCTTCATCTGTACCTAACCATTTAACCCCCACAGGTAAATTTATTTTTACCCATCCTGCTCCCTGATGTGTAAAATTAAATGGATTATAATAATGAAAAGTTACTATAATATTTTTGTCATTTTCAGGAATAATTAATCTATCAAGATTATAAAGGCTATTCCAATTATCAGGTCCTACCACAATTTTTCTATCAGGGTTCGTTTCTCTAATAATCTCTATGGCTTCCTTTAAAAATTGGTTCCATAAATCACTAACCAGATTATAAGTGGGTTCATTCAACAATTCAAAATATAAATTTTCTGGATAATTCTTATAATGTTCTGATATTTGCTTCCATATAGATAAAAATCTATCCTTTTCCTTCAGTGGATCTTGCATTATCTCATCATAATGATGGATATTAATAATTATATAAAGCCCGTTATTAAAAGCTTGCTCTATAAGATGATCAACCCTATCAAAAATCTTCTTCTCTATATCATAGGGAGAGTCCTTTTTAGTATATACACTCCATTTTATTGGAAGTCTTACATGGTCAAAACCCACATCTTTTACTAATTTAAAATATTCATCCTTTATAATATGCCCACCCCATGCACCCTCAAAAGGTGCTTCTAACGCATCTCCAAAATTTATACCTCGTCTTATGGGAATTTTCATAATGATTTTTCCTCCTAAAAATTATTTATTTTATTTTTGTATCTGGAATTAATGCTTTTAAAAGCTCTATCCTCCACATCTTATTTAACCCATCATATACTCCAAAACCTGCAGAGGCAAAATCCCAATACGCCCAAGCTATTCCTCTCTTTTCTGCAGATCTTGCCACAAAATCTGTCCATCTCGCCCTTGATTCCATATCTGCCCTATAATATGCCCCAAACTCTCCCATCCATAATGGTACATTCCCATTTCTCTTTGCCCACTCAACAGTAAAATCAAGCTCCCTTTCTATCAGTTTCTTTTCTTGATCTGAACCAGTCCACTTGACACCTACTGGAAGCTGAGGCTGTACCCAATCTGCTCCTTGATGGGTAAAATTGAAAGGATTATAGTAATGAAAACTTACTACAAGATTTTGGTCTTCAGGAAGTTTTAAAAAGGAAATAGTGCTATAATTTGCCCAATTTGCTGTATCTACCACAATCTTTCTCCCAGGATTTGTCTTCCTAATTATCTTTATTGCTTCAGCCAAATATTCGTTCCAAATCTGAGGGGTAAGATTTGTATTTGGTTCGTTCAAAAGCTCAAACCATAAAGTATCTGGATAATTTTTATAATGCTCAGCTATCTGATCCCATAAT
Source organism: Dictyoglomaceae bacterium (assembly GCA_028276205.1). Taxonomy (GTDB): domain Bacteria; phylum Dictyoglomota; class Dictyoglomia; order Dictyoglomales; family Dictyoglomaceae; genus Dictyoglomus. Next base: position 21,545 of record JAPYWU010000006.1, read on the forward strand.
GCAAGAAATCTATCTTTGTGTTTTTCAGGATTTTGCATTATCTCGTCATAGTTATGGATATTTATTATTACATATAATTTATTTTTAAAAGCAAGATCAATCACCTGATCTACTCTATTAAATATATAATCCCTTATAGTATATGGTGGTTCATATCCCGCATGTCCATTCCATCTAATTGGAATTCTTACATGATCAAAACCTGCCTTTTTAACTAAATCGAAATATTCATCCTTTATATATACTCCCCATGAACCCTCAAAAGGAGCTTCAAGACCAGTAAGATTAACTCCTCTCCTTATGGGTAATTTAGCTTGAGAATAAACATCTTTAAAAGAAAAGGAGAAGATAAATAGGCAGATTAAAGAGAAAAGTAATATTCTTTTCATTAATAATCACTCTCCTTCCCCTAATAACTCTATTTTTATTGTCAAATCTCTTTCAAAATCGATAATAGGAATTATATTTTCGGATAAATTTAATTCCCTAATCTTTTCACCCCTATATGTGTCATAGTAGATTACTTTAATTGGAGGTTTTAATAATAATTCAATACTTCCTAAGAATTTAGAACTTTCCATATTAGGAATACCCTTCTTATATTGATAAGCCTCTTTCATATCATAAAGCCATAAAAGTATATATTTCTTACCTTGAAGTCCTATAACCTTAATCTCTCTATTATTAACATTTAATTTATAATTTGTTAATCTTTCAAATTTTCCATCTAAAAAATTTATATCCTTAACAAAATCAGCTAAAGCTCTATAATGAAAATAAAGATTATTAGGATGAATATGATTATCCCACCACCAAGACATGGCAGTACCAGAAGCACCAGATAAAACAGTAGTCCAAATAGCATTATGTATAGCATATCCATAAGGATCTATCCAAGGATCATTTCCACCAGCATCCAATCCAAATTCTCCTACAAGATGAGGTTTTTTATATTTCTCTTTATAAGCTATAAGAGATAATAGGGCATCAATATATCTATTACTTTGATAAATATGAGTTTGTACAAAGTTTAGTTCAGAAATACTGTCAATTTCAGGTTTTCCAGGAGAGTAAGCAAAACTTGAAGTTATTAAATGTTTCCATGGATCAATACTATTAAGGTATTTAGCCATGTCTTCATGCCACTTTTTAACCTCACCTATTACAAAAGCAGTTGGAGAAATTATATCTACCTCATTCCAAAATTCCCAGGCAAAAACATTAGTACTATAACCATACCTTGCTACTATATATCTCAGCTTATTTTTATAATATTTAAGCATCTCACTATTAGTCCAAAAATCTCTGGGTTCTTTCAATGGTCCTCCATTCTTTTCATTATGAGGTGTATATTCCCAATATGGATATGCTCCTTCTCTCTGATATCTAAGTTCGTTGTAACTGTCAAAACAAAACATTATGTACATATTTAATTTTTCCGCTAAATTTAACACATAATCAAGTTTCCAGGCATTTTTAAGATCATATTCTTTAACCGATTTTCTCTCCAAAGCAAAAGTAGTCCATGAAGGTCCAAGCCATACTCTAAAATAATTTCCACCATTTTCAGCATATTTAGGAAGCCACTCATCATAATCATAAGTACCCTTAGCACCTGCCCAACAAATGTTTGCACCGATAGGTAAAAATTGTCTTCCATTATCAAACTTAAAATATCGCCAATCCTTTTCACTAACCCTTATATATCCAGGCTTTTCGGAGTCTTTTACATATATAGTATATTTATCTGATGAAACTTCTTTCCCAGTCCTATCTTTAACTCTTACATAAAAAGTATAGGAACCTACTGCTAATGGAGAAAATCTTATTTTAAAATATGGATCTCCCACTGGAATTAACTCTTCATGGTCTGTTTTTAGCTCTCTTTTATATTCTTGATAAAAAAATCCTGGAATTTTATATTGATTCCCTTTCTGATCTACAAAAATCCCTTCCACATCTATTTCTTGTGGATCAAAAGGATTTAAATACGATCCTTGTAGAAAAATAGATACTTCAAATAAATCATATTTTCCAATTTCCTTTTTCGGAATATCTATCTTTAAAAAGCTCAAAGGTCTGCTATCTTTGTATTCCGATTCATAAATTCCTAAATTGGCTCCTGTATTACTTTCCTTCATACATCCACCAATAATTAACATTATTGACAAAAATAATAACAATATAAGCCTTTTCATAAAAATTTTTATCCCCCTCTCACCCCATTTAACCTACACTAAATGACAAGCTACAAAATGACCTGGTGAAACCTCTCTAAAGGCAGGCTCTTGCTTTCTACATGTCTCCATCACATACTCACATCTACTTTGGAATCTACAACCTTGTGGTAAATCTATAGGAGAAGGCACTTCTCCCTTTAATGCTGAAAATCTTCTTTGTCTTTCTCCATCCCTTGGCATCTTAGGTACAGAAGCAAGGAGAGCTCTTGTATATGGATGTAATGGATTTGTATATAATTCTTCCTTTGGTGCCATCTCTACTATAGTACCAAGATACATAACAGCAACCTTATCAGAAAGGTATCTTACCACTGCCAAGTCATGGGATATGAAAAGATAAGATATCTTAAATCTTCTTTTTAGTTCATAAAGTAGGGAAACAATTTGAGCTTGTATAGATACATCCAAGGAAGAAACAGGCTCGTCTGCAACGATGAATTTAGGATTCAAAGCAAGGGCTCTTGCAATTCCTACTCTTTGCTGTTGACCCCCAGAAAATTCATAAGGAAAAGCATCTATTACTTCTCTACCTAAACCTACTATATCAAGAAGTTCCTCTACTGCTCTTCTTCTTTCTTCCCTTGTTCCTATGTTGTGAATTATTAATGGATCTTCAATATTTTGTCCAATAGTCATCATAGGATTTAATGAAGCCAAAGGATCTTGGAAAATTATCTGCATAAATCTTCTCTTTTGCCTTAACTCTTCCCCTTTAAGCTTTCTCAAATCAACTCCATCAAAAATTATCTCTCCAGCATCTGGTTCAATCAATCTAAGTATAGATCTTCCTAAGGTAGATTTTCCAGAACCACTTTCTCCTACAAGACCTAATGTTTCTCCCTGTTCTAAAGAAAAAGATACATTATCTACTGCTTTCAAAAACTTCTTTTTAACAGGAAAATACTTTCTTAAATTTTTAACAGATAAAAGTTCAGGCATTGAATTTTCCTCCCTTCACTAAATGACATGCTACAAAATGTCCATCTTCTACTTCCTTATATTCTGGCTCTACTTCTCTACATATATCTTGGGCATATGAACATCTTGGATGGAACCTACAACCAGATGGTGGATTCACAAGGCTTGGTGGGTTTCCAGGAATAGGCCTTAATGTACCCTCTTTTGCATTTATATCAAGGGTTGATGAAATCAAACCTTGAGAATATGGATGTAATGGATTTCTAATAAACTTCTCAGCAGATGCATACTCTGCTATCTTTCCTGCATACATAACCATTATTGTATCAGCAAAATTCATAGCCAATGTTATATCGTGGGTAATAAATATTACACTGGTTTTAAATTCTTCCTTCATGTCGGAAAGAAGATTCAATATTTGGGCCCTTACTGTAACATCTAAAGCTGTTGTAGGCTCATCTGCTATAACAAGCTTAGGATTACATGCAAGGGCCATTGCAATCATAACCCTTTGTCTCATTCCACCAGAAAATTGGAATGGATAATCCCAAACTCTTGTCTTGTATTCAGGAATTCCTACAAGTCTTAAAAGTTCAATAGCCCTCTCTCTTGCCTCTTTATCAGACATTACTCTATGCCATAAAATAGGTTCCATAATCTGGATACCCACTCTCATTATTGGATTTAAACTGGTCATTGGATCTTGGAAAACAATAGAAATATCTTTACCTCTTACTTGTCTCAATTCTTCTTTATTTAATTTCAACAAATCCTTGCCATCAAAAATAGCCTCTCCATCTACTATTCTTCCGTTTCTTTTAATAAGTCTCAAAAGAGAAAGAACTGAAACAGTTTTACCAGAACCACTTTCACCCACAATTGCAAGGGTCTCACCATAATTTACCTTATAGCTTATACCATCAACCGCTTTTACAACTCCATCATATCTATCAAAATAAGTTTTTAAATTATTAACTATTAATAGTTCTGCCATAGTTTTATACCTCACTCCTTGGATTTAATGCATCTCTTAAACCATCGCCTACATATGTAAAGGCAAGAAGGGTAAGAGCAAAAGTAAGTACTGGGAAAACAACCATATGAGGAAAT
>JAPYWU010000091.1 GCA_028276205.1 Dictyoglomaceae bacterium
CTTATTTCCCTATTTTTTACAAAAAAATAAAATTATCTATAAATCTCTTCTTCTGCTCTCTCAAATATTTTCTTAAGCAAAGTCTCTTCTATTACCTCTGCTGCAGCTCCTATAGGTCCTGTTAAGCTACCTAATTTAGTAGTAATAATCTCTGGTATAGGAGGAAAAGCATGAAGATTTACTACTCTCTTTACAGGATCCAAAAGAAGGTCCTCTGCCTTGGAAAGTCCACCAGCAATGATAACAATTTCAGGATTCAATAGATTTATAAGATTAGCGATACCTATACCCAAATAAGTTCCAAGCTCTTCAAAAATATTAAGAACAAATCTATCTCCAGATTTTCCAGCCTCAATAATCTCATCTAAAATCTCATCTCTACTCTTATTTTCCAAATTCACCCTCGTATATGCATTCTTGCGAATACCTTCTATTATTTTTTCATAGAGCACCTGAGTTGAAACATAACTCTCTAAGCATCCATAACTTCCACATTTACATTTATTTCCATTCTTCTCTATAATTGTATGTCCAAACTCTCCAGCTCTATCATCAGGTCCCCTATAAATTTTACCATCAAGCACCAATCCTGCACTTACACCGCTTCCTACCCTTACACATATAAGATTATCCTTACCAATACCCGCACCATACCAAAGCTCACCATAAGTGACTGCTTTTACTATATGCTCAATAAAAATAGGAACTCCTTCTATGTATTTAGAAAGATAATCCTTTATTTTTACATTTCTCCATCCAAGATTTGGAGAAAATATACACACTCCTTCCCTTCTATTTATTGTACCAGGTACCGCTAACCCAACTCCAATAATATCCTCTTTATTTACTCCATCAACCAAGGAGCGATATATACTAACTACTCCATTCAAAACCGTATCTACATCATTGTTATATAAAACAATACTTTCTTTTCTCAAAACCTTCCCAGAAAGAGCCATTAATATACCTGTAATCTTATCCTTTTCTATCTCTATCCCTATAGGATAATAACCCACCTCATTAAGAGTTAGCTCTATAGGACGTCTGCCAACTTTTGTTATCTGTGCAGGACTTTCTTTTATTATCCCCACACTTATGAGATTTTCCACAATACTCGATACCGCAGAGGGACTTAATTTTGTAATCTTAGAAATATCATAACGAGATATGGGACCCATTCTCCTTATGGTGTCAAGTACTAAAGATATATTAGCAATTCTCATACTTTTTATATTTACAGGTTTCAACTTTCTTGACCTCCAATCAAAAAAAATTTTTTTACCCTAAAAAATTATATTATTTTTTACAAATTAAAGTCAATAAAATAAATATAATTCAGGGATTGCAATAGAAGCTTAAAGGAATATCTTTTTATATTTGTATTATTTAACTTAAGCGTAAAAATTGTCCATTGTGATAATATATAGTAAGAAAGGAGGTAAAAAATGGAAGAAAAGATTTTATTAAAAATGCAGAAGAACGAAATAACCGAACATAATATATATAAAATTCTTTCCAAATGGTTAAAAGATGAAAAAAATAGTGAAATACTTCTAAAAATTTCTCAAGATGAATTAAGCCACTACAACATATTAAAGAGTATAACCAAAAAAGATTTAAAGCCTAATAAGTTTAAGATCTATTTATATCTTTTTCTTACAAAAATCTTTGGTTTTACCTTTGTGCTTAAACTTATGGAAAAAGGAGAGGACAAAGCAATAGAAAATTATATAAAGGTCATAAATAATTATCCGAAAATTAATAAAATTCTTGAAGATGAAAAAGAACATGAACAGAAATTATTAAATACCTTAGATGAAGAGAGATTAAACTATATTGGATCAATGGTTCTTGGATTATCAGATGCTTTGGTAGAACTTACAGGTACCTTAGCAGGTTTAACTTTTGCCTTTCAAAATACAAAGCTTATATCCATATCTGGATTAATAACGGGAATTGCAGCTGCACTATCAATGGCAGGATCAGAGTATCTCTCTACGAAAGCAGAATCTTCTGAAAGAAATCCCTTAAAATCTGCAATAATTACTGGAATAACATATATTATAACAGTTTTAGTTTTAATTTTTCCCTATTTAATAACACAAAATTATATACTTGCTTTATTTTTAGCTCTTCTCTTTGCAGTTATTTTAGTGGTAATCTTCAATTTTTATATATCAGTTGCAAAGGACTTTGAGTTTAATAAAAGATTCTTAGAGATGACAATTATTATCTTTTCCGTATCCTTTATAAGTTTCTTAATAGGGATTTTCATCAAAAAAGTTTTAGGAATCAATATGGATTAAGAAGGGGAAGCTATAAGCTTCCCCTTAAGATAAAACCTCCACTTTTCTTCCACACCTATTTGCTACACAATATTTTTCCTTAAAATGATTTATAAACTCATCTTTAAAATATCTAATTGCAGAAACCACAGGAAGATGTACCGATTGCCCTAATGGACAGAAGGATGTGTCCTTCATTACAAGACTAATATTCACCATCTCATCTATATCCTCTTCAGAACCTTCTAAATTAGCAAACCTATTTATTATCTCCACCAATCTCTTAGTACCAACCCTGCAAGGAGTACACCTACCACAAGATTCATGCTCAAAAAATCTCAAAATACTTTTCAGCATATCTACAATACACGCTGATTCATTCATAACTAATATAGCCCCAGATCCGAGAACTGCCTTATATTCTTTTAGGTTTTCAAAATCCATCTTAACATCAAGCATCTCCTCTCCTAAAAAGGCACCAGCTGCTCCCCCTACCAATGCACACTTAAACTTTTTTCCATCCTTTATCCCACCACCATATTGGAAAATTATCTCTCTCAAAGGAGTACCCATCTCTACCTCTATAAGGCCTGCATTTATCACATCTCCTAATATGGTGTAAACCTTAGTGCCTGGACATTTTTCTGTTCCAAATTGCCTAAACCATTCAGCACCATTTCTTACAATATCAGGAATATTAGCTAATGTTTCCACATTATTTACCACCGTTGGTTTATTTCTCAACCCTTGAGAAACAGGGTAAGGAGGTTTTATCCTTGGAACTCCTCTTTTACCTTCCAAAGATTCTATTAAAGCAGTCTCTTCTCCACAAATATAAGCACCTGCTCCTTTCCTTACCTCTATATCAAAGGAAAAATTACTACCGAGAATATTATCTCCAAGAAGCCCATACTCCTTTGCTGTTTGAATAGCTTTCTGCATGCGATCTATGGATAATTTATATTCCCCTCTAATATAAATATATCCCTTTTTAGCTCCTACCGCATAGCCTGCTATAGTCATGGCTTCAACTATTCTATAAGGATCACCCTCCAGAATTAATCTATCTTTGAAGGTACCTGGCTCTCCTTCATCAGCATTACATATAACATATTTTTCATCTGAAGGAATTTTATAAGTAAATTCCCATTTCAAACCTGTAGGGAAACCCGCTCCTCCTCTACCTCTGAGTCCTGAATCTTTAACCACTTTTATTACATCTTCAGGTTTCATTTCAAAAATAGCCTTAGTTAGGCCATCAAATCCATCGGAAGCTATATATTCCTCTATACTTTCAGGATTTATAACTCCACTATTTTTAAGTACAATCCTTACTTGCCTCTTGGTTAATCCAACCTCTTCCTTTACTACTACTGATGGAGTAATAATATTTTCTATCATAAGTCTCTTTAATGGTCTTCCCTTTATAAAATGTTCCTCCACTAATTCTGGAATATCTTCTGGCTTTACATTGCCATAATAAACCCCTTCAGGATAAACTACCATTACTACGCCTTTCCCAATAATTCCAAGAGGACCAGTTTCAATTACTCCTACTTCCTTATCAATACCCCTTCTTCTTAGTTCATTTATCAAAGCTTCTTCTACAGCTTTTGCTCCTGCCAACAAAGTATTTGCATCTATGGATATCAAAACATGACTTCTTACTATACTCATAAATTCCCCCTCTTTTCCTCCAATATTTTATCTATTTTCTCAAAGGTAAGATTTCCATAAACCTCATCATTAATCATCATAGCGGGAGCTACCGCACATACTCCGAGACAGCTTGTAAGTTCCAGAGTAAAAAGTCTATCAGGAGTGGTTTCTCCAACCTTTATCTTTAATTTTTTCTCTAAATATTCTAAAAGGGACTCAGATCCAACTAAATGACATGGGGGTGAGTCACATAATCTTATCACATATCTTCCTCTTGGTTTTAAACTAAACATGGAATAAAAAGATGCCACACCCTCCACATAGCTCACAGGAAGATCCAAATATTCTGCACAAAGTTTTATATCTTCTGGAGTTAAATAATTATAAGGATTATTATCTTGTAGGGCATGAAGAATCTCAATAATATAATCTGGGTTTTTGGGAAAGCTTTTTAGAATTTCTTCTTTTGTTTTCATGTTTTACAACCCCCAAATTTTATGTTTCCTTTTAAATAGTGTAAAATATAACGATTTAATCTGTCAATAATTTTTCTCTATTATTTCCTCTTTTATAATTTTTATCATAATTTCAGCTATTTGAGGATCAAACTGCTTTCCTTTATTTTTCTCTATCTCTAAAATAGCCTCTTCCAAAGTCATTGCTCTTTTATAAGGCCTTTCACTGGTCATAGCATCAAACGCATCAGACATTGCAATAATTCTTGATTCCAATGGAATTTCATAAGCAGATAATCCATCAGGATACCCTAAACCATCCCACCTCTCATGATGGTGTCTAACTATTTCTGCTAAATCTTTAAATTCATCTAACTGTTTCAATATCTCTTCACTTTTAATAGGGTGAATTTTTATAATTTCAAATTCTTCCTGCGTTAATCTTCCATTTTTATTTAAAATATTTTGAGGAACATAAATCTTACCTATATCATGTAATAATGATGCCCAATATATCTTCTTAATTTTTTCTGGGGGTAAATCAAGCTTTTCTGCAACCTTAACTGCATATTTAGCAACCCTTTCAGAATGCCCTTGAGTATACTTATCATAGTACTCAAGAGTCTTAACAAGAAGAGTTACCATTTTGCTTAAATAAACTTCTCTCTCTTTAATATGCACTCTCATACTATAAAATGCTGAAATAATATTTCCAAACCTTTCCAGTATTTCTGCATCCATTTCCTCAAAGGAATATGTACTTTCCTTTGGAATAACACAAGCTAAATAGCCATATATTCTTTCTTGCCATTTAATAGGGTATAAAAGCATCTCCTTCATATTTATATCTTTTAAAAAACTTGGCTCTTTTATTAACGTAATATTTTGTATATTCAAAATATTATCACCATCTTCTTTTGAAATTAATAATCCTTCCAAATTTTTATCATATCTATCTATGGCTAAAATCCTTAAATAATCCATATATCTATCAAAAAATATTCCATAAGTATCTTTATCAAGTAGCAAAATAGAAATTCGCAATGCTCTTTTTGCAAAATCATAATCCTTTAAATTTACATCTGATATATCAGATATATTTCTTATAAAGAATTCAAATTTATCAATTTGCTCTTTAAGCTTATCATGAGCTATTTTTAATTCTTTTGTGGCTTCTCTTACTTTAAGAGAGAGAATCCTACTATATAAAAGAACAAGTAATAATATGAAAAATCCAACAATTACAATATATAGAATAACTTTAGGAAAATATGGAGGAACTTCCTTTTTAAACGAATATTTTTCTAATAATTTATCTATATCTTCTTGGGGAATTTTAGATAATCCATCATTTATGATAGATATAATATTGGCTTTATTCTTAAGAGAAGCCACATGAAGATAGTTTGTATAGATAATTGGACCTTTGAAAAAATCATAAATCATGTCATGTTTTGTCAGATAATAGGAAGCAGGTGGATCATCCATGATAAATACTTTTATTTCACCCTTTTTGGCAGAAAGTATAATATCAGAATAATTACTA
>JAPYWU010000092.1 GCA_028276205.1 Dictyoglomaceae bacterium
ATCACCTATTTTATTTTTAATATTATCAACTATATCTTGATAATTCTTAGGCTCTATTTCAACCTTGTTTAAATCCTCACCTTCTTCCTCACACCAAGATGCAAAATGATCGCATCTTTGCAAATATCCTGCTATAAGTACCCATTCCTTTTTTACTTCCTTTCTCAAAGGCTCATAATCAAACTTATATGGAGGTATTGCATAATTCATTAAACTTCTTCTATTTAGAATACCTTTAACCCATTGGCGATTTATATCTATATATTCTTTATACCCATTAAATTTTGAAAACTCTGTTATCAAATTGTTCTTCAATTTTTCTCCCCAATCCTCTTGTATTTTTTCACATAATTTTCTCAATATTTCATTATCGCGAGATATGAAATCATCAAAACTATCTCTCCAATGATGATAAGAGATAGCTGATACTATGAAATTAAAAAAATCTTCTCCAAACTTAGTTTTCAATTTATCCTTTGATATCCAAAAGACAGAGAAGAGAGAATGAGGAACTTCATAAGATATATCAAAAGGTTCATAATCTTTATTTTTAAGGGTTTTTATTTGAAAAGCTGGTAATACTTTGCCAAGATCATGTAAAAATATAGCCAATTCTGTAGCTTCCAATAAATGTTTATCATTAATTTTATCCTTTATTTTTTCAAAAACTTTTAAGGCATCTTCTGTGTGCTTTGATAAAGTTATTTCCTCTTGATCTTTTTTAAAAGATTTAGCAAGGATTTTAACCATCTTAATCCCCCTTTAAGTCAGCAAAAAATATAGGTATACCATCGGTGAAATTTTCACCTTTTTCCATTTTATCCACATAACCAAATATATCTCCTAAATTTCCATCATTTAGCTTTGTCCTTAAGAAATTAAAATTTCTAACCCCATCTTTTATCCTATAAAAAGTTGGTAGATTGTATATTAAACCTTCCACTTTATCAATTACAGAATAATTATTTAAATTTCTTTCAGGTATCCAAAAGAAATATCCATAGTTGCCATTTATCTCTTCCATCTCCAAATCCACATATCTCATTTCCTTAATCACAATCCAATCTTCTGCTCTTCCAAGATGTGGTGGAGCCCCTCTATTTATTGGATTCCCAAAACTTTTTTTAATTTTTTCCAAAAATTCATTATCTTGATGATAAAGATAAATTAAGATTTCTACGTCATTTAATATATCAACTATACAAGGACTTTGTCCCCCTATATGCTCTATATGTCCCGCTACATATCTATTATTTATGACTACAAATCTTCCCAAATGGGCATCTTTACTTAAATTTCTAAACCAAACATATTCAGTAGTCTTTGACTGAAATTTTCCACATATAGAAATTTTTATATTTTTAAGTTTATGATATGGGCAATCACAATTTTCTTTAATACATGGTTCCTCTTGTCCTGGTATATTCCTTATACCAAGAACATTTGCAATTAATCCAAGAACTGTAGAATAAGGAGGAATAGGATACGTATGCCTTCTCTGATATGTAAAAGGTATTCTATAATGAGCTTGAGGCTGATATATTTTAATTTTCAAGGATGTTATCTTATCATCCATTAATTATCTCCACCTTTTTCAAAATTTAAAAATTTATTCATTTAAAAATTTATTCCAATCTTCTACTAATTTTTCTTCATTTATTAATTTATCCTTATCAACCCTCACTTTTTCACTATCCATAACAAACACTTTTTCAATCCAACTATTATTTAAAGCATCATTAATACCGATAACCTTATAAGATATATTGTCTAATGGAACAACTTCTATATAAGGATGGAATACAGGAGATGGGATTTTTACCTTTCCAGCAATTAAAAATAGAGGAATAATAGTATTTTGTTCATTACTTGATTGGGCATAAAGACCATCTTTTATAGCAGTAAGAATTTCTTCGATACGTTTTCTCTTTTCATCTTCCTTGAGCGTAAAAATAATTTTGTATTTATTTCCTTCTAATTTTTCTACCTCTATAATACCATTTCCTGTTTCATATTTATTCTTATCAAGCTCTTTAACATTTTCTACTTTTTTATTACTTTTTTCTGATAATTGAATTTTTAATACATTACCATCAAATTCAGGCTTATTATTCACAATCCATTCATCTTTTCCTAAAATATCCACATCTATTGTAAAGCTTACCTTATACAAAGAGTAATGTTCTTCCTTATTATAAGGATTAGGTGTTACATTAAGCCCCTGTTTTATCCCCCTATTTACCAAATCATGGTTTGCATAAAATGCCATATCACCTTCATAAGGGTCTAAGCCTATCGCTTTTGTTATTCCAACTGGAGCTTTTCTTATAATAGAAGCTTGATTTTCTATAGTAAACATATATCCAAAAGCATCAAGTTCAGGACTTGTTAAAATATCATCTGAAGTTACATCAAATTGAACCACTTCCCCCTGTCCAGTAACTGCACTTGGTTTCCATCCACAAGCTTTTACTAAGGTCTCAAAAAGATAATGTCTTATAGCTGGTTTTCCTATAAAACTTACTACTTTATTACCTTTCTTTAGTTTCTTAATAGAAAGAATATTTCCTCCCACTTTTTCATCTCTGTTTAAAGCAGATCCTTCAAAAATAATAGTAACAGTAATATGGTTTAAATTATTCTCTCTCATCTTTAGATACCTCCTCTTTGTTAATTTTACCTAATAGTCCACTTAAAAAGGAATAAAGCAAGGTTCTAAAACTTTCTATGGAATATTTAGGATTAAATGCCATTGCAAGCTTCTCATCAACTTCTTCTTGTGCAGTAGCAAATTCCCTAAGTATTATGTAAAAAACCTCATCTCTTTTTCCAAGTCTTGAAAGTTCAAGCAATCTAAATGTCATTCCTGCAGGGGCATTTTTATTCTTATCATAAAATCTCTCATATACTCCAGAATTTCTAAATCTTAATCTTTCCCCATAAGCTCTTAGTTGATCACAGAGATTTGCTATATTCTCTTCCTTAATCTCTTCATACAGGTTATTCAGTTTATCATTATCTTCTTTCGTATTTTTAACTGCATATTCCAACAACTTTTGTATATGAAAACCAAGTTCTTTATACCTATCAATTAATTTTTTAAAAGATTCGTATTTTACTTCTTCATTCTTAATCTGCTCCCTAATACTATTCATCATCTCATCAAAATTAAAATTATCACTCATACATGAACCCCCTTTCCTATTTTCTCTTCAATTAAAGCATAGAGTTTAAAAAGCTTTTGAGAGAAGGTTACGAGATTATTTTTATTCTTGTCCAGTTTTATCTTTTTATTTATAAAATCACTCTCTTGTTTACCCCAATCATTCTTGTTTTTAATTCCAATTTTAAAAACTCTTTCTCCAAAATCCAAAATTTCTCTATACTTACCATCCAAAACCAAATTCAAAACATTTATCTCACCTACATCATTAATTAAACTTGCAATATTACGATCCAAAAGGAGTAATATAGTTTCATAGGGTAAAGAAAAGAATTCTATTTTATCATTATTTCCTTCTCTATATTGATTCACCACTTCTATATTCATCATTGTCCATTTACCAAGCTGAATATGAAATTTTAAAGATAATTCAATAATAGACATTCCTAAAAGCTCTCTTATTACTTCTACTTTTTCTCTTCCATAAACTTCTTTTACATATCTATTTAAATGCCACATAACCTTAAATGAAGGAGCATTTACAAAGATCTTAGATTTATCAGAAAGTTCCACTAACGCTATATGATGATGAATAATTAAATATGAACATAAAGGGCATATATGGAAGCTTTGAGAATTATTCCAAAAACCATTTGGAAATCCTCCTATGGATGGACCTAACATAGACATGTGCCTCATATCAAACTTAGATATTCCATCTAAAAACTTCTTTAATCCTATATTTTCCAATTCTTTAATATCATCCTTTAATAAAATGAATTTTCTATAACACAATCCACAACTTAAAGCCTCTTCACTTTCTTCAACTTTTGAAAATTTCTCAACAAAATAATGAAATTTATCCTTCCAGGATTCTTGCAAATAATTCTTATACAGGTTTGCTTTTCCAACAATAGAAGCTATTTTTCTTGCACCAAAATATCTTTCTTCAACATTCAAATTTTTAAAGATATCCTTTTTTATTTCTAAAGACCCATCATCTTTAAAATTTGCCACATCCTCGTAAGGAATTCCTTCAACTTCCTTTAATGAATCTAAAAATCCAATTACTCCTGCATTGTATAACCAATTTCCTGGATAGAGTACTATTACATCATTTTCCATTTATTCCACCTCCACCATACCAAAACCTTGAGCCCTTCTTAGTCCAAAACCAAGCTGATATAAATAATTCAAGTCCTCTTTATCCCCATATAGTTCAAATGAACCAGAAAAACAGGTAAAAGTATAAAGCTTTGGATCTATATTCTTTTCTCTTATTCTGTGCTTTACCACTTCTTTTCTTAATTTCACTGGTTTAAAATCTAATCTTTCCTTTAATCCGTAACCTCTTACACTTCTTAAAATAGTATCAGAGATATAGTTGAATTCTCGTAGAAAGTAAACAAAGTCTTCACTTTCCTCAAAAAGAGGGCTTCCATCTTCTAAACTGATAGGAAGAAGTGGCTTGTCATTCTTATCCTCTATAAGAATGGGAGAAAGAGTCCTAAAAATAACCTTGTTTTCTTTTATGTTTTTTTCCCTCAGAAGAACTATACTTTTTCTTTTTTGTATCTCTCCTTCTCCCATCTTAAAGGGATATAATCTTTTACTTAACAAACCATTGTAGAGGGCAACTATAAAACCTATATCAGTGCTTGATATGTAAAATTCAATATCCGATTTAATGTAAAAGATATTCTTATCCTTTTTAAACTCTTCTTTGTCATGTAAAAATCTTACAGCAAAACAGAAAGGCTTTCCTGATTTATTATTCTTAATCTCACCCCCTTCTTCATACTTATAAAGATTTTCTAAATATTCTTTACCCAAATCTGATACCTTTAACGCTTCTTTTATAAAGCTCATAAAATGGTTACGATAATCAATGGGAAGAATATCTCCTTCTAAGATTACTTTAAATCTCAAATTCTACATCCCCCCATCTATTAATATATTTTTTATTATTGTATTCTTTTTTTCTGAAAAAGTTAATATGAATGGGCTTGTTGGCATAGGTTAATATAGATCCTACAAAATTTTTGCTTGCAATTCTTAAATCCCATCCAAGGGCAGGAGATTTAAATTTTAAAGGTTCTACAGTTTCTATTTCTTTTAAAAATTTTTCATATTCATTTCCATAATCTATATTATTTCCCTTTTTGGAAATATTGCTTCTGAATATATAGCTTTTTATTAATTTGTTATGAAGATTCTTATATGCAGATTTTAAGGAGATTATATCCAAGCCATCAAATTTTCCATTTTGAAACACTACTATTCCATTTTGTCCCTCTATGCAAGGGAATTTTTCTTTCATACTCTCAAATAAATTCTTTCTTTTCTCAAAGACATCCCTCATAGCTGATGTCTCAGATTTAACCCCAAATTCATCTTGTAACTTTGAAATTTCATGCCATATTGCCCCTTGATCAGAATCATACCTGCTTCCATAAGCCAAAGAGTAAAATACGCTCTCATTCTTTATTCTTCTTATATCAGCAGGCATTACCACATCTGGATCCTCAAAATGGTGAGATTGATAGTGCCATCTTCCCTGCTCTGTACAGCTTACAGGTATAACAAATTCAGATTTGTTTTTTATTAGCAAAGATGTATTTACCACCCTATTTTGCTTACCACCTTTTAA
Source organism: Dictyoglomaceae bacterium (assembly GCA_028276205.1). Lineage (GTDB taxonomy): Bacteria > Dictyoglomota > Dictyoglomia > Dictyoglomales > Dictyoglomaceae > Dictyoglomus. Next base: position 5,814 of record JAPYWU010000092.1, read on the forward strand.
TTCTTCTCCATCCAAAATGAACACTTTTTGATCAAGCTTATTAATTACTTTTAAATTTGGCACAGTACCAGATTGATCTACTTC
>JAPYWU010000094.1 GCA_028276205.1 Dictyoglomaceae bacterium
GTATTAAAAATTCTTCCTTTTAAAATCTCTTTAACTTTTGAACCTTCACCTTTAGCATAAGTATCAAACTCTAAAATTTCCTTCCACAATGTTCCTAAATAACATAGATGAATTTGTTGACCAGTATACTCTTGGGTTATTTGCAATTCTAATATTTGATTAGTTCTTTCCATTCCACCAAAAAGCGGTGATACAGGTTCCCTAACTTGAAAATCCATAGGTCCATATTTTATCTGAAGTACTACATTACTATAAAATTTTCCATCTAAGGGCTTAAAGTTATCATAAGCTGCTTTCGCCCTATCTGTTTTATAATCTCTCCAATCTTGCATACAATTATATACAAAGGCCCTCCATATCACATACCCTCCATATGGCTCCAAGGCTTCTGCAAGCATATTTGCCCCATCCGCATGATTTCTTCCAAACACGTGAGGACCAGGATTAAATTCAGAATCAGCTTTCACTAAAAAGCCTCCAAAATAAGGAATATAATCATATATTTCTTCTGCTTTTGTCTTCCACCAAATAGAAACCCTTTTATCTAAAGGATCAGCAGTAGGAAGATCCCCAAGATAAATAGGAGAAGCAAAATTAATTGAAAGATAAATTTTTATTCCATAATCCCAGAATATATTGGCAAGCCTTGAAAGAACCTTCAAATATTTATGCGTTATAAGCTCTACTTCTTTTTTCTTCACATTCACATTATTTATTACAATACCATTTATACCAATAGAGGATAAAAGTCTGGCATAATCTTTAATTCTTTCACTTATAACAACTTTATTATCTTTAAAAAAGATGGAATTACCTGCGTATCCTCTCTCTACTGTACCATCCAAATTATCCCAATGATTTATTATTCTAAAATAAGATGCAGGATTATCTATATGATTTAAATTATCCAATTCTTCCCCTATTCTGAGCTTCTCTATTAATTTAAAAACAGCATAAACCAAAGCTTTTATATTTTTAGCTGTTATAATTAATATATCTTTACCCTTTTCATTTACCCTCTTGAGTATAAAACCCTCATTATTTATTTTTCTTTCCCATATATCAGCCTCTTTTATGATATCTTTTATTTGGTCTATAGTACCAATCAAAACATACTTAGAAAAATCAAAGTTTCCTTTTATTACTTTTGGATTAATTTTAAAGGAATATTTTATAAAGTGTTTAAGCTCCTTGATAGGGACCTCAAGGGATCTATTATTATCTACAATACAAATTGTTCTAAATAAATCCGAATCTTTTATCTTTAAGGCCCTATAATCTAACCAGCACATATCATACGGTTTTACATTGCTCATTACTTAACTCCCCTATCTCTGTTTTTTAAAAAATTATACCATAAAAAATGTTTGCACAATGGTTTTTTTAATATAGGTTATTTTATTAGTTTATTTTACTAAAAAATAAACCCTATACATATTTTTAAAAAAGTAGTAAAATAAATGTAAAATTTAAACATAAGAGGTGAGTTTATATATGCCATTAAAAGTTACAAAGATAAATGATAATATTACTTTGATACAAACACCAGAACAATCCTTTGTATCTAATTCATATCTTGTTTCTTTAAATGGAAAAGAAAGAGTGTACCTTTTGGTTGACCCTACACCCCAAGAATACTTTAAGGATTTAATCTTTACATTAAATGATCTTATAGGTGGAGTAGAAAATTTAGACTTAATCTACGTAAATCATCAGGATCCAGATGTTACATCATCTTTGGCACCTATAATGGATATGAATAAAAACGCCCTTCTTATTGCATCTGAAGACACATGGAGGTTAATAAGATTTTATGGAATCCCCAGAGAAAGATTTCAAGCTATAGAATTTTTCCCCAACAGAAAAGTAGTACTTAAAACGGATGACACCTTAGAATTCATACATACTCCCTTCTGTCACTTTAGAGGGGCATGGATGCTATTTATTCCAGAGAAAAAAGCTCTCTTTTCAGGTGACCTTTTAGGAGGGCTATCATCCAGAGAAGTTAATGGTGTATATGCCACTGAAGATTCCTGGGAAGGAATAAAACTTTTTCATGAAATATACATGCCTTCTAAAGAAGCCTTGAAACTTGCTATAGACAAAATAGGTAGGCTCACTCCTCTCCCCGAGCTTATATTACCTCAACACGGAGATATAATAAGAAAAAACCTAATGGTAGACTTTTTAGCTAAACTTAATGATTTAGAAGTAGGTTTAGATTATATTAAAAGATATGAATCACAACAACAATTCTACCTTTATGCCTTTAACGAAATTTTGCAAAATCTAAAGAATAACTATTCAGATAAAGAAAAATTAATGCAGAAATTAAAAGAGATCAATTCTTCTCCATTTTTCCCAGAATTAATACATTTTGAAAATGGAGTTGCAACAGAATTCAGGATTCAACCAGAATCAGCCATCGAATTGCTTTATGATAAATTTAGCGAGGATGCCCCACGGGAAGAAAGAGAAAGTTTAAGAATTGATATAATTAAAACTCTCAGAAAATATAATCTTGACATTCCTGAAGGTATATTATATGAAAGACAAAGAGGGTCAGAAAATCCATTTAGAAGAATATTTAAAATATTCCAGAGGTGATATCAATGCCTATATTTGAGTTTAAATGTGAAGAATGTGGAGAAAAATTTGAAAAACTTGTATATTCTAATGAAGAGATATGCTGTCCTAAGTGTGGTAGTAAAAATTTAAAAAAGCTTATATCTTTGTTTGCCACATCTGGAATTGAACAAGGATCATCAGGTTGTTCTTCTTGTTCAGGAGGAAATTGTAGTTCTTGTCATTAAAAAAGAGGGAGAGGTAACAACCTCTCCCTCCTAAATTTTAATTAATTCATAATCTCTACTTCCAAGCCCAATTTCTTCTGCATATTTTATTTGTAGACTCCAATCTATATTAGGATGTATAGCTTTAATTTTATCTTCCCCAGGATCAAAATTATTTGTTAAAGCTGTATCTTTTAGACCTATCTGTGCATTGATCAGATCACAAGATGCCTGATCTATGGCAACTATATCCCATCCCCCTAAAATCCCCACATCAGGAACAATATTAGCATCATGCCAACTTGCACAATCACAATCTGGAGATACATCCATTACAAAATTTATAAAGGCATATTTTGGTTCTTTTTGTTTCAGCATTCCATAAGTAAATTCTGCCATTTTCTCTTGCAATCCAATAGCAGATTCATTCCATAAAATCTTAATAGCGGATGTAGGACAAACAACTGCACATTCACCGCAACCGATACATAAATCAGGTCTTGTTAGCTTAGATTTCTTATCAACAAGTTCTAAGGCTCCAGTAGGACAGTGATTTACACATCTTTTACAACCAATACAAAGTTTGGGGTTAGGATCAGGTTTAAATTGGGCATGTTGCATTTGTTTTCCTGATCTTGGTGCACCCCCCATACCCACATTTTTTATAGCTCCACCAACTCCAGCACTCATATGCCCCTTTACATGAGTTAAAACTAAAAGAAAATCTGCATCATGTATAGCTCCTGCTACTCTAATCTTCTTAAAATGCTTTAAATTTACTTCCACCTCCTTATAATAATCTCCATAAATTCCATCAGCTATTATTATAGGAGCTCCTACCGATGAATAGCCAAAACCATTGTAAATGGCTGATTCCAAATGATCCACAGCATTAGCTCTACCACCTTTATATAAAGTATTAGCATCAGTAAGAAAGGGTTTCCCTCCAAGTTCTTTTACTGCTTCTACCACCTGTCTAACAAATATAGGTCTTAAAAAGGCATGATTTCCTGGTTCTCCAAAATGAAGTTTTATAGCTACTAAATCTCCCTTTGCCATTCTTTCTTCTAAAAGTTTTTTGGCAAGTCTTTTTAATCTTCTCAATATAGATTGATTTTCATTCTTAGCCCTCAATGGTAAAAAATATATGGGTGACTTCATATATTTACCTCCTTTAATGCCTTAATAAAAAGATTAGGAATTTCATTATCTATACCAATAAAATGAATCTCATTAAAAAGATTTGGATTATCTTTTATAAAATCAATAACAGTATTTACAATAATTTTTGTGCCAAGCTCTGGTGGAAAACCAAAAATCCCGCAACTTATTGCAGGGATACTTATAGATTTAATACCCTTTTCTTTTGCAAGCTCCAAAACACTTCTTACTGCCTTTTGAAGCTTTTCTTGTTCATTTCCTTCTCCCCATCGAGGTCCTACAGTATGAATAACATATTTAGCCTTCAAACTTCCACCAGATGTAATTGTGGCTGATCCTACTGGAAGTGGTCCATATTTAGAAACATACTCATCGCTTTCCCTTTGTATTATTTCACCACCTGCTCTAACTATAGCTCCTGCTACCCCTCCTCCATGTTTTAAATAGGAGTTTGCTGGATTAACAATAGCATCTAAATTTTCTTGAGTTATGTCTCCTTCAACGACTTTTAACTTAACATTATTTATATCTTTTTCAAATAAAATTTCCATACCCTTTCACCTCCCTCTCAGTTTATTTTTTGTTATTATAAACCAAAAAGAGAGAAGCAAAAGGGCATGGGAAAAAAATTATTACCTAAAAGATTAGCTATAAAGATAACATTTAACGACTCTTCCATCCACCTCTACATCAGGAACTGGATTTTTACATTTATCCATTCTATATGGACATCTGCTTATAAACTTACAACCTTTCATTTGATACTCTTCTTCCTCTAAAGTAAGAATCTTTATATCCTTAGTCCATTTTTTCTTTGGATCTGGTTCTGGAATAGATTCTTTTAGTAACATGGTATAGGGATGTTTAGGATCTGTTAGTACTTTATCAACAGATCCCATTTCCACAATTTCACCTCTAAACATTATGGCAATCCTATCACTAACATAATACGCTGTGGCAAGATCATGAGTAATATATAAAACACTTAACCCTATTTCTTTTTTAAGTTTTGCAAAGAGATTTACAATAGACATTCTTAAAGAAGCATCAACCATTGATACAGGTTCATCAGCTACAAGAAGAGTAGGATTAGTAAGCAAAGACCTGGCAATAGATATCCTTTGAAGCTGTCCACCAGAAAACTCACTTGGATATTTATTCACCACATCATTCCAAGTAAGTCCTACCAAATTTAATGCATTTTCAATTACTTCCTGATAATTATTATTTACACCAAGATTTTTAGCAGTTTCTATAAGGTAATTATGGACCATTCTCAATGGATTAAAGGTTTCAAATGGATTCTGAAAGACCGCTTGTACCTCTTTTCTAATAGACTTCTTATCTTCCTTTTGACTTTCTATCATATCTTTTCCTTTGTATATTATCTTTCCAGATGTAGGTTCAAGAAATCCTAAGATAATTTTGGCAACTGTAGTCTTACCACTGCCACTCTCTCCAGCAAGAGTAAAAATCTCAGACTTATCAATATTAAATGAGACATTATTAACAGCTCTAATCCTTACTCGCGAAAATACAGATCCTAAAGTAAAAATTTTTGTTAAATTCTCAACTCTCAATAATATCTCTTTATTCATAGCTCTCTCTCCTTTGAATATAAAAAGCATGCTACTCTATGTTCTGAATTTACATTTATCAATTCAGGTACATTAACTTT
>JAPYWU010000095.1 GCA_028276205.1 Dictyoglomaceae bacterium
CTTAAATAAGATAATACTACTTTTAGCAGTTTTAGAGAAGAAATTTAGAATTAACTTTGCTGATAAAGATGTTTTTCTCAATGTGGTAGGAGGATTGAAAATAGAAGAGCCTGCAATTGATTTAGGAATAGTGTTGGCCATACTATCTGCTCTTAAGGATAAACCGCTTCCCTATGATATGATAGCAATAGGTGAGATAGGATTAGGGGGAGAAGTAAGAAGTATACCACATTTAGAAAAGAGAATTTTGGAAGCAAAGAAGTTTGGCTTTACAAAAGCAATAATTCCTTCTAAAAGTAAAATTATAGATCAAGAAGACTTTTATTTTATTCCTGTTTCTAATATTTTGGAAATAGAGAAGGTGTGGAATTAAAATGGGAGAGCCAAAAAAATTTGTTGTACAAGCATTGAGATTTGTGGCTCCTGGTACCCTTTTAAGGGAAAGCTTGGAACAGATTGTAAAAGCAAAAACTGGAGCATTAATAGTAATAGGAGAGATAGAAAAACTTAAACCAATTATGAATGGAGGATTTCCATTAGACATAGAATTTACTCCCAATAGGCTTTATGAACTTTCAAAGATGGATGGGGCAATAATATTGAGTAAAGAAGCAAAGAAAATTCTTTATGCAAATGTAATTTTATTACCTGATCCTAATATTCCCTCCTCTGAAACGGGGGCAAGACATGCTACTGCAGAAAGAGTGGCAAGACAAATAGGATGTTTAGTTATCAGTGTTTCTCAGAGAAAGGATACGATTACCCTTTTTCAGAATGATTGGAAGTATGTTCTAAGAGATGTAGGAGAAATATTAACTAAAGCTTCTCAAGCACTTCAAACTATGGAAAGATATAGGAATATATATGATGATCTTTTGAATAGGTTAAATTCTTTAGAATTGGAAAATCAGGTTAATATTTATGACGTGCTTCTATTTTTGCATAGGGCATGTATGCTATTTACAATTCAAAAAGAAGTAGAGAATTATCTTATAGAACTGGGTATTGAAGGAAGGTTAATTGAAATACAATTAGAAGCTTTACTTGCAGGTGTTAAAGAGGAGACAATTTTGGTTATAAAAGATTACAAGAGAAAGCCTACCGAGGCAGATGAAATTTTGAGAGAACTTTTAGATAATTTTAAGGGGAATTTTAAGGAATTTGCTATGGTTGCGGGTGAGATATTAGGATATAAGAAAGAAGATATAGAAGTAAGTATATTAGTAACACCAAGAGGTTATAGAATTCTGAATAGAATAACATCTATTCCATCAGCTATTATTGATAATATTGTGGAATATTTTGGTAGTTTGCCTAAAATTATAGAAAGTAGTTTTGAAGATCTTGATAATATAGAAGGGGTTGGGGAGGTGAGAGCTAAAAAAATAAGAGAAGCTTTAAGTAGATTACAAAGAATTTCTTCTGTTTTTTAAATTTATTTTTTTTCTTTAGGGGATTTATTCAAATATTTTATTTTTTGGGGGACTGAGACTTTATGAAAAAACTTTGGAAATTATGGTTTATAATAGTTTCTTTGTTTTTTGTAGGTCTTTTGGTTTCTTCATTCGTGGTTTTTTTATATAACAAAGGAAATACTCTTAATATATTAAATTTTATTTTTGCCTTTTTAGTCTTTGCTATATATATTTATTTTATTTTTAGAATGAGGTTTTTTGATTTTAATAATTTTCCATATGTAAAGATACTTGATACAAGTGTTATCATAGATGGAAGGATAGTGGATATATTGAAAACAAATTTTATAGAAGGGAAAATAATTATTCCCCGGTTTATTTTAAAAGAATTACAACAACTTGCCGATTCCTCAGAATCTTTAAAAAAGAATAGGGGAAGATTTGGACTTGATAATCTAAACCAAATAAGAAAAGAATTGGGAGACCAAGTAGTAATTGTGGATATAGATTTTCCTAAAATTCAAAGTGTAGATTCTAAATTGGTAAAATTAGCAAAACTTCTGAAGGGTAAAATTGTAACTAATGATTATGGATTGAATAAACTTGCTAAAATAGAAGGTATAACAGTGTTGAATATAAATGAATTATCAAATGCTGTAAAACCCATATATTTGCCAGGAGAGGAGCTTACTCTAAATATTATTAAAGAAGGAAAAGAAGCTGGACAGGGGGTTGCTTATTTAGAAGATGGAACTATGGTGGTAGTAGAAAATGGAAGAAAATATATAGGACAAACTGTAAAAGTAGTTGTGACAAGTGTTTTTCAAACTGCTGCAGGAAGACTTATTTTTGGTAGGGTAAAGGAGGATAAAGATCATTGGAAAAAATAGTAGGAATAATTGTAGCTGGGGGAAAAAGTATAAGATTTGGAGATGATAAACTTCTTGTAGAGATTAAAGATAAGTCTCTAATATACTACTCTTTGAGGGCTTTTGATAGGATCAAAAGAATATCAGAGTTAATATTAGTAGTTAGAGAAGATAAAATGAATTTTTATGAAGAAAAGATTAAAGAATGGAATTTATCAAAAAAGATAAAATTAGTAGTAGGTGGAAAAGAAAGACAGCATTCTGTCTATAATGGAATAAGGAGTATTGAGGAGCCATGTGAATATGTGATAATACATGATGCAGCAAGACCCTTTGTAAAGATAGAGAATATAGAGAAATTAATAGATTTTTGTATTGAAAGAAAAACCACTGGTATTTTGGGTATTCCTTCAAAAGACACAATAAAATTAGTTGATGAAAATGGAAAAGTGGAGGCTACTTTAGAAAGAAGAAAGGTATGGCTTATTCAAACACCCCAAATGTTTCCATATAATTTATTATTAGAAGCTCACAATAAAGCCATTCAGGATGGATTTTTAGGAACAGATGATGCGGTATTATTAGAAAGATTGGGCTATCCCGTATATGTGGTGGAAGGAGATCCCTTTAACATAAAGATTACTACAAAGGAAGATTTAGTATGGATAGATCATATTTCCAAAATATTAGAGTTGGAATAGGTTATGATGTACATCCATTTGAAGAAGGTAAAGATTTATATATAGGTGGGATAAAGATTCCTTATCCGAAGGGATTAAAGGGACATTCTGATGGGGATGTACTTATTCACGCCATATCGGATGCTCTTCTTGGGGCTTCAGGACTTTACGATATTGGATATTATTTTCCAAATTCAGATATAAACTATAAAGGCATATCAAGTATAATTATATTGGAAAAAGTAAGAAGTCTTTTAGAAGAGAGAAAGATAAAGATTATTAATATTGATGGTATGATTATTGCAGAAGAACCGAAGATTTTACCTTATAGAGAAGCTATTATTGAGAGAATATCTTCTACTTTAGGAATAGAAAAGTCATCTGTAAATATAAAGGCTACTACTAATGAAGGGTTGGGTTTTATTGGAAGAAAAGAGGGAATTGCAGCCTTTGCAGTAGTTTTAATTGCTATTGGATAAAAGGAGAGTTTTTATGGAAGAGAAAATATATGGAAAAAATCCTGTCTTTGAGGCTTTAAAAGGTGACTTGAATATAAACAAGATTTATATTGCAAAAGGTATTCATTTTGATAAAAAATTCAAGGAGATAATACAACTTGCTAAAGAGAAAAATATCCCTATTCAATATGTGGATAGAAATTTTATTGATAATGAAGTAAAAGATAATTCTCAAGGCATATTAGCTTTTGTCTCATCTGTTCCATATGTTTCTTGGGAAGACTTAAAAACAAAATTAGATAATAAGAGTATAATTGTAGTTTTAGATCATGTTCAAGATCCAAGAAACTTAGGTGCTATTGCTCGAACCTGTGAGTTTTTAGGAGCATCTGCTATTGTAATCCCTAAGTTTAGAAGTGTTGGATTAACTCCTACTGTTTTTAAAGCTTCTGCTGGTGCCTTATCTTTTATACCTGTAGTTAGAGTATCTAATGTGGCAAATTTTTTAAGAGAACTTAAAGAGGAGAATTTTTTTATAGTGGGTGCGGATTTGGATACTGATGTTGAATTTGGTAAAGTAAAATATAGATTTCCTTTGGCTTTAGTTATAGGAAGCGAAGGAGAAGGACTTCATAGGCTTGTTAAAGAATTTTGTGATCTTTTGGTTAAGATACCACCTTATGGAAAAGTGAATTCTTTGAATGTATCAGTTGCTCTTGGAATTATTTTGTATAAGATAAGAGAAAGTCTATGAGAGACAAATTAGAAGATTTTCTTTTCTATTTGAGATTCGAAAAAAATTTATCCTCTAATACCTTAGAAGCATATAAAAAGGATTTGGAACATTTTATTTTATTCTTACAAGGAGAGAAGAAAAATTTAAAGGATTTTAATAGAGAAGATTGGCAAAAATATTTATCTACTCTATATAAGGAGTATAAGATAAAATCTATTGCTCGAAAGATTTCAGCCATAAGAACTTTTTTGAGGTTTCTTATAAGAGAAGGCTATTTTTCTAAAAATTATGGAAGTATAATATTGACCCCTAAAATACCTATTTATCTTCCTGAGGTTTTAGACGAAAAAGAGATTGATAGTATTTTAGATCTTCCAGATCCCTCTTCTCCCTTAGGTATTAGGAATCAGGCTATTCTTGAAACTCTATATGGTACAGGTATAAGGGTTTCTGAATTAGTTAATCTAAATCTATACAATGTTAACCTAAAAGAAAAATATATAAGGTGTTTTGGAAAAGGAGAAAAAGAAAGAATTGTTCCATTAGGAGATTATGCTTCAGAGAGTATTGAAAAATATATTAAAGTAAGGGATTATTTTAAGCCCATAGATAATAATGCTTTATTTTTAAATAAAAAAGGATATAGGATTACAAGACAAGGTGTTTGGTATATTATAAAAGTGTATTCTAAGATCTTAGGCTTATCTAAAAAGGTTTCTCCCCATACTTTTAGACATACCTTTGCCACTCATCTACTGATGAATGGTGCTGATATTCGTATTGTTCAGGAACTTCTTGGACACTCTGACATATCTACAACTCAAATATATACTCATGTTGTTTCCAGTAAATTACATGAAGTTTATAGAAAAGCACATCCTTTGGTGCGGAGGCAAGAAAAATGAAACGTGTAATATTAATAGTGTTAGATGGAGTAGGAATTGGAGAGCTTCCTGATGCTTCTAAGTATGGAGATGAAGGAAGTAACACATTAGCAAATACAGCAGAAGCAGTAGGAGGATTAAATTTACCTAATATGGGTAAATTAGGTTTATCTAATATACATCCTATAAAAGGTGTTCCTTTCGAAGATAAGCCCTTAGCATTTTATGGAAAGATGGCTGAAGCTTCCCCAGGAAAAGATACTACTACTGGTCATTGGGAAATATCAGGTATAATTTTGGATAAACCTTTTCCTACTTATCCAAATGGTTTTCCAAAAGAAATAATAGAAAAATTCGAAAAAGCCATTGGAAGGAAAGTTTTAGGAAATAAACCTGCTTCTGGCACAGAGATAATTAAGGAATTAGGTGAAGAGCATATTAAAACTGGTTATCCTATTGTTTACACATCAGCGGATAGTGTGTTTCAGATTGCAGCTCATGAGGATGTTATCCCTGTAGAAGAATTATATAGAATGTGTGAAATAGCGCGTAGTA
>JAPYWU010000096.1 GCA_028276205.1 Dictyoglomaceae bacterium
CTATAATATTTACATCCCATTGTGCATAAAAAGAAAGGGCAGTCAAAAGATGTTTAAAATAAGGAACAGGATACTCTCCAACAAAATTTCCTGTTCCATCTAAATTAATATCTATTTTTATATATGTTTCTTTGGTCTCTCTTTCTACGCTTGCCTTTCTCATGAAAGCACCTCGCTTAATATTTTTAAGAAAAGATCATTCTCTTTTTTATCCCCTATTGATACTCTTAAACAATTCTCTAAATGTGGTTCTTTACTGAAATCCCTTAAAGAGATACCATTTTCTTCACATTTTTTTAATATTTCATCCTTCTTATCAGATCTAAAGAGTATAAAATTAGTAACAGAAGGATATACAATAATTTTATCCATAGTTTTCATTTTATTATAAACTCTTTCTTTTTCCCTTTTAATAATATCAATCTTTTCTTTTAAATGGTCCCAATAAGAAAGAAGAATCTCGCCAGCTATCTGGGAAAAAATATTTAAATTATATGGCAATCTAAAATTGTCTAAATATTCTACCACCTTTGAATTGGTTATAAGATATCCTAATCTTACTCCTGCAGAAGAAAAGGCTTTAGAAAAAGTTCTTAAAATCAAAAGATTTGGTAATTGATTAATATAGGGAAGAAAAGTTAAACCAGAAAACTCAAAATAAGCCTCATCTATCAATATAAAACCAGAGAAATCAGATATCTTTTCTAAATCCCTTTCTTTTATAAGAAAATTTCCTGTAGGATTATTGGGATTTGTTAAAATTAAAAGTTTTGGATTATTTTTAAAAGTTTCTTTTAATTTTTCAAAGTCTAATGAAAAATTTTTTTCATTAAGATATATTTTTATAATTCTAACCTTTTTTTGCTGAAGCAATTTTTCATATAAAGGAAAGGTAGGAATAGGAAGAACAACTTCATCCCCCTCCCTCAATAGCCCATTAAAAATGATCTGTATAACCTCTCCTGAGCCTGTACCTAAAAGTAAATTTTCAGGATTTATCCCTAAAAAATTTGAAAGCTTATTTTTAAGTTTTTTTGCACTACCATCTGGATATCTATTCCATGGCGTCTCAGCTAATTTCTTTAAAACTTCCTCCTTAATATATAATGGTATATCATAGGGATTTTCATTTCTTGAGAGTTTTATAGGAAGATCAGGAATATCCACCTTATAACCCTTATAATCGCTTTTGATAATATCTTTCCAGTCCAATTATTTAATCTCCTTTCTTATAATAGTTTTTTAGGCTCTTTTCATGCATATCAAAACCCTCTTCTCTTGCTATTATACTTCCAAAATATGATAATCTTTCTTTATCTTCATCAGTCAATTTTACAAAACTTATTCTTTTCAAAAACATGTTAACATTTAAACCTGAAGAAAATCTTGCAGACCCACCAGTAGGAAGAATATGATTTGGACCTGCTATAAAATCCCCAAAAATAGAAGACTGATTTATAAAAATAGCACCTGCACTCTTTATGTAAGGTAAAAACCTTTCCCCATTAGGATCTATAATCTCTAAATGTTCTGGAGCTATAGTATTTATTATTTCTATGGCTTTTTCTTCCCTTTCTTCCACTATAATAAAAGCATTTTTAATAGATTTTTCTAAGATATCCCTTCTTAATGATTTTTTTACTTCATCCTCTATTTTCTCAATCACAAGATTAAGTCTTTTTTCTTCTAATATCAGCCAACCACGATCAAAAGGTGAATGTTCTAACTGGGCTAAAAAATCACATACTACTTTATCTATATCTATATCTTCTGATTTCAACCATACACACACTTCACTAGGACCAAATATACCATCTATATTAACATCTCCAAAAACCTTCTTCTTAGCAATAGCCACATATAAATTTCCAGGTCCAATAATCATATCTACTTTAGGAACAGAGTAAGTACCATAGGAAAAAGCAGCTATAGCATGAGCCCCACCTAATAGATATAGCTCTTTTATTCCAAGTTTATTAAGGGTATAAAGAAGATTTTTATCATCTCTTTTACTTGGAGGAGTAGTTATATATATCTCTTTTACTCCAGCTATTTTAGCAGGAATAGTACCCATAACAACAGTAGATGGATAGGATGCTTTACCTCCAGGAACATATAATAAAACCCTCTCCATTGGTACTAACATTTGTCCTAATAGACTTCCATTTTCAGTATAAAACCATGAATTTTTATATTCATGGCTATAGAAATTCTGAACCCTTTTTATCATTAAATTAATGGCTGATGCAAAATCAGATGAAACCTCTACTTTATCAGGTACAGAAATTTTTAATCCATTTTTTCTTATATCAAAATTATCGAATTTTAAAGAAAGCTCGTATAAAGCTTCATCACCCTTTTCTTTTACTAATCTTATTATCTCTTCTACCTCTTTTTCAATCTTATCAATCTCCTTTTCTTTGCCCTCTTTTAAAATTAAAGGATTGAATTCATCACCTTTAATTATTTTCATAAGTTTTTTCCACCTCTTTCAGAATATCTAATATCTCTTTCCGTTTCCATACATAACTGGATATATTAGCTATTAAACATGCAGAAGATTCAAAAAGAATCTCTTTAACAACAAGCCCGTTTTCTTTCAATGTTCTGCCTGTTTCTACTAAATCCACAATATAATCTGATATATTTAAAATAGGACCTAATTCGACAGATCCATTAAGTTTTATAATTTTTATTTTATTCCAACGATTAGTAAGATATTTACTTGTAATATTTACATATTTAGATGCAATTTTTACTTCTTCCAAATTCTTATCATCAGGAAAGCCTGCAAGTACCATTTTACAATATCCAAAAGGAAGTTTTATCAATGATACAACTTTTCTTTCTTGTTCTATTATTATATCTCTTCCTACAATTCCTAAATCGGCAACCCTCTCTTCCACATAAAGTGGAAGGTCCCAGGGTTTAGCTAAAAAAATCTCAAATCTTTCCCCTTTAAACCTCAATTTCCTGTTAGAATAATCATTCTCTAATGATGGATCTAAGATTTTTAGAAAATTTAATGCTTGTTCTAACATTCTTCCTGTGGGAAGAGCTATTCTAATTAAAGATTCTCTATTAATATGACTTCACCATCCTTTTCAAGTTCTTTTAAATCTAAACCCTCCATTTCCTTCGGTATAAAAATAGCGATGTTACCCCTCTTTCTTTCTTCTTCTATCAACTTTTGAATTTTGTAAAAATCTTTTTCGGAACAAATATAGTACTTTTTATTAATTTTTTGATTATTATTATTTATATTTTTTAATAAATCTTCTTCCACAAAAGCGAAACCTGTTCCAAAAATCTTTTCTCCATTTTTATTTGTAGCCACATAACTTCCTCCTCCCCCTAAGGCTTGTTTTATATCTTCTAAATAAACTTCAAATATTAGTCCGTCATAATATTCAAATGGTCTAATAAAAACTGGATTTATTAAAATTGATTCTGGTGAATAACCCAAATTTACTAATTCTCTTTTAAAAGACTTTATTGACTTAACTTCCTCATTTAAATCGTCATCATAAAAGGAATAATTATCTTCAAAAAATAGAAGTTTTCTTATATCATCTAAAACATTCACTGATATAGGAAGTTTCTCTACATATTCCATTAGAGAGACATAATCTTTTATTAACAATAGACTTTTTAAATTCTTTAACTCCTCTTCTTTAATATATTTTCTTAAAAAATTCCAAATGTTTGTATTATTTATCTCAATAATATAATTTTCAATACCTATTTTTGCAAAGATATTTCTTATGGTTAACAGTATTTCTAAATCTCTCCAAAGAGAAGGTAAATATATAAGTTCCCAACCAATTTGAAATTTTTCTTCTATACTATATCCATTAAGCCTAAAGATTGGACCCATATAAAAGAGTCTAATAGGGAAGTTTTCCTTTTTTATGTTTCTTAATATTTCAGAAGTCATTTCTGGACGAAGTGATAACAACTTACCATTTTTCTCAAAAAATAAGAGATTTTCATTTCCCCATAAATTTTCTGATACTATGGGGATTCTAATCTCTAAATAACCCCAAAGTTCCAATTCTTTTCTAATTGTATTTTCTATATATATACTCTTCATTTATTTATCTCTTTAAAGTATTAAAGTAAAAAAATTATATTAAATGATATGTTTTTTGTCAAGGGATAGGTCATAAGATATAATATCAAATATGAATAAGATAGTTAAATTTATACAACTTTTACTTTTTATCCTACTTTTAGTATCCTATTTATTAGGAGCAGAAAGCTTTTATATAGCACCCTCTATAGAATATAAAAAGGTAATATCAGAGAGTTTAGTATATCACATCACTTCAATAAAACAATTTGATCCTTTATTAGATATAGAAACAGTAGTAACAAACACAAAACTTTCGGATGTATTAAAAGAAAAGAACTATGATATTATTATAAACGCCAATTTTTTTGATCCTAATAGTAAAGAGCCTGTTGGACTTGTAGTTAAAAATTATGAACTAATACATTTACCTATAAAAAGGGGAGTCTTTGGAATTACTTCAGATAATAAAGCCATTATAGATATTTTTAATATCAATATAAAGTTAAAAATTGATAATACAATAATTCCAATTAATAACTTAAATTCCCCACGTGGAGCAGACCAAATTACAATTTTTACTAATTTTTTTGGAAAAGAGACCAAAATAATGGATAATGCAGTAGCTGGTGTTGATATAGAAGTAAGCTTGGATGGTAAAATTCCTTCCTTGGGTATAATCTCAGGAAAAATTACTAATATATACTATGGCGTTAAAAAATCTATTATTAAAGATAATTCTTGCATTATATCCTTAGGAGGTACCGCTTTAAAATATCTTCCTTACTTTAGATTAGATAAAAAAATTGACATAATAGTTGAAAGTAATCCTCCTATAACTTTAAAAGAAGCAGTATGTGGAGGACCTATTCTTTTAAAAAATGGAGAAATCGTATTTGATAAAACAGGAGAGATTCCTTTTTCCTCAGATATCATTAATTCAAGGCATCCTCGTACTGTCATAGGAATAACAGATGATAAAATTTTCTTTATAGTGATAGAAGGGAGAAATAATAATTCCTTAGGTCTTAATATTCCAGAAACATGTGAGCTTATAAAAAATATGGGTATTAGAGATGCTATTAATCTTGATGGAGGAGGCTCAAGTCAAAAAATAATTTGGGGTAATTTAATCAATCAAGTATCTGAAAGAAGTGTTCCTGTAGGAATAGGAGTTAAAAACAACTATCCCTATAAAAATCCTATATACTTAAGCTTTAAGGAGAAGGACGATATCTATATAAGAAAAGGAGAAAAATTAAAATTAGATCTATTACTTCAAGATGAAAACTATCATCCTTATCCTATTACATATACGATGTTAACATGGACCATAACTAATAATAATATAAACTTTAATTCTTCAAAATTAGAAATAGAAGGAAGGGAATTAGGAGAATCAAGTTTAACAATTTATTTATCCAATTTAGAGGCCACTAAGAAAATATATGTTTGGGACTATGTATCCTTAAAGATAGAAATAGATAAAGATAAATTAT
>JAPYWU010000097.1 GCA_028276205.1 Dictyoglomaceae bacterium
TCCGAAGGAGATAGATTGGAAAGCCTTAGAAGAAGCAGCTAAAACAGGCTTTGTAATCACCTATGAAGATCATAATGTAAATACTGGAATTGGAAGTATCATTGCAGAAGCTCTCTTGGAAGGTGGATTCAAGGTAAAATTTAAAAAATTTGGAGTAAAAGAATATGGACTTTCTGGAAAACCAGATGCTCTTTATAAGATGCAAGGATTAGATGTAGATTCTGTAGTTGAAACCATATTAAAAGAGATATAACAAAATAAGGGGGGAAGAAAATCTTCTCCCCTTTATTTTCCCCTTAAATTAATCTCTTCTAAATATATTTTCCTCTGTTGGTGGCCAAAGTATATTTTCTTCTTGTAATAAATTAAAGGTATAAAGCTCTAAATTTTCTGCCACTCTTTCTTCCCTTTCTCTTATTGCCCTTAGAAGTCTTGCATAAACCCTTTCTATCTCTTTTGCAAGGAAATAAAGCTCTTCATTAGATTCTATTTTACAATTCCATGTCTTCCTATCAAATTTAATACTTAATGGACCTTGATAACTTTCCAAAGGAATAAGCATAAGTTCTGCGGTATTTTGTCCCCATTTTTCTGCTAAAGTTCGTGCAATAGCAGATAGTAATTTTTCTGAAAACTCTATAATCTTCTTTCTGGCTTCCTCTTCCCAAAGCTCTAAATAGTCTTTAACTTCAATAGTATCAAGAGAATAGACACTTATAAATCCATAAGGAGGCAAAATTACAGGAGGTGGATTTGTAGGCTTTCCTTTTTTAAAGATCCAAAACTTAATTTCTTCTGCACTCCTGTATAAAACCACACCACTAAATTCTCTATTTTGAAGAGCGGAGAAAAATTTTGTAGGAATTATAGTATTAGCATCCAGATCTATATATAGAGGAGTCCCCACATATATGGCAGAAAGAACAAGTATGAGAACTTTATCAGTAGGGTAATAAGTGATTCTACCAAATCCTTGTTGAATCTGCCTCATAATAAAATCTACTGCTTCTATTCCTTCCATTGCTCTATTATTCTGTACCTTCGCAAAAAACGCCTTTCCTTCATAAACAAAAATTGCTCCTTTGTATTCTTCATCAGTATAAAGAATTACCCCTGTTGAGTTCTCCTTTCTTAACTTCTTGATAAATCTTTCTGCATTTAATAAAGCTGCAGGAAGGTTCTCAAACTCAGGCTTTACTCTTTCTAAAAGATACATAAACTCTTTCATAATCTTCCCCCAAATAAATAAAAATCCCTAATGAAAGTTTAGCATATATTGTTATAAAATAAAAGATGTTATGTAAAAAAATATAAAAATTAAAAAAGATTGGAGGTAATAGATTATAAAATGATGATAGACTACCATATGCATCTTGAAAGAGGACCTTTTGATGAAAATTGGTGGTTAAAGTTTTTGGAAGAAGAGAAAAAGAAAAATATACAGGAAATAGGCATCACAGAGCATGGCCATAGATTTAAAGAATTTAGACCTATTTATGATCACATTCCTATTACTGCCCCATGGTGTGATAGTAACTTAGAAGAATACCGAGAGTTTACTACTTTTTTGAAAGAGAAATACAAGATTAAGGTAGGAGTTGAAATGGATTACTTCCCTGAAAAAGAAAAAGAGATAAAAGAACTTCTTGAAGAATATAACTTTTTTGATTATGTGTTAGGATCGGTACATTTCATTGATCATGGTTTTGGATTTGATATAGATCCCAACGATCCAAGATGGACTGAAAAGGATATAGAAGAAATTTTTGAAGATTATTTTGATAAAGTAGAAAGGATGATAAAGAGTAACCTCTATGATGTAATTGCCCATTTGGATCTTGTAAAACTTTGGGGTGGAAGAACACCTAAGAACATTTCATCTATATATGAAAGGATATCAAAAGTAATTATAAGTTCACAAATGTCATTGGAGCTAAACACTGCTGGATGGAGAAAACCAGTCAAAGAATTGTATCCGTCCCCTGAATTTTTAAAAATTATCTCTCCATATAACATACCTCTAACCTTTGGGGCTGATGCTCACACCCCTGAAGATGCAGGAAGAGACATAGAAAAAGCTTATCAGCTTGCAAAAGATTTAGGTTTTAAAAAAATATCCATCTTTGAGAAAAGAAAAAGAATTTTAATAGATCTTCAATGAAAGGAGTGAGAAATTTGATTGAAACTGGGAAAGAGATATTAAATTACATCTCTCGTCTTGGCGTGGATTATGCAGATGTAAGAATTGTAAAAAGACTCAGAGAGGAGATTGAAGTTAAAAATGGAATTTTAGAAACAGCAGTAAAAAACGAAACCTATGGATATGGGATCAGGGTACTCTATAATGGAGCATGGGGATTTGCATCTTCCTTTGACTTCTCCCAATACAAAAACATAGCAGAAAAAGCCTTAATGATAGCTAAAGCAAGCGCTAAAACCAATAAAAAAAGGGTAACTTTAGCTCCCGCAGAAATTATAAAAGCTAAATGGAGCAATAGCTACAAAATAGATCCATTTTTAGTACCTTTTGAAAAAAAACTGGATCTCCTTTTTACAGCTGATAAAATTATGAGAGAGGTTAAAGGCATTACCCTTACAGAGTCTTCTCTATCATTTTTTAAAGAAGAGAAAGTTTTCTTAAGTAGTGAAGGAACAGAAATAGAACAGAGTATATTAGAAAGCGGTGGTGGAATTACTGCCTATGCAATTGAAGGAAGCGACATACAAAGAAGATCCTATCCTAATTCTTTTGGGGGAGATTTTAGAAAAGGTGGATGGGAATTTATTGAGGAATTGGACCTTGTTGGGCATGCAGAAAAAATAGCAAAAGAAGCAGTTAGCCTCCTTTCTGCAGAACCTTTACCCGAAATGGTAACTACTCTTATTTTAGATGGAACCCAATTAGCTTTACAGGTACATGAATCTTGTGGACATCCTACTGAACTTGATAGGGTATTAGGAATGGAGGCAAGTTTTGCAGGAACAAGCTTTTTAACCTTAGACAAAAGAGGCAATTTCCAATATGGATCAGAGATTGTAAATATTGTAGCGGATGCAACTCATCCTTATGGCTTGGGAAGTTTTGGATATGATGATGAAGGAATACCTGCCCAAAGAAGCTTCTTAGTAAAGAACGGTATTTTCGTAGGATACTTAACCTCAAGAGAAACAGCAACCATATTAGGAGAAAAATCAAATGGTACTATGAGAGCCGATGGTTGGAATAGAATTCCTATTATAAGAATGACAAACATTAATCTCCTTCCCGGAAATATACCTTTTGAGGATTTAATAGCCTCTACAGAAGAGGGAGTTTACATGGCAGTGAATAAAAACTGGTCAATAGATGATAAAAGATTGAATTTTCATTTTGGTTGTGAGATAGCTTATGAAATAAAAGATGGAAAGATAGGCAAGATTTATAAAAATCCATATTATACAGGTATTACCTATGAATTTTGGAGAAGTTGTGATGCTATAGCTGATGAAAAATCTTGGAGAGTCTGGGGAGTACCAAATTGTGGAAAGGGAGAACCTATGCAAGTAGCCAGAGTTGGGCATGGTGTATCTCCTGCAAGATTTCGTAAAGTAAAGGTAGGTGGTAAATAATGTGGGGAGAAGATAGAGCATTAAGTTTTCTTAAAAATTTAATCAAGAAACTGCCTTATGAAAGAAAAGAAGTATGTTTACATATAAATTCTCAAGAATTAACAAGATATGCTAATAATATTATTCATCAAAATGTGGCTGAAGAAAATTTAAATCTATATATAAGAGTAGGTGAAGGAAAGAAAAAGGTTGCCATATCTACCAGTAATTTAGAAGAAAAAAGCTTAGAAAATCTTATCAAAGATTTGGATATTTTACTAAAAAGCCAACCTGATACAGAAGAATTATATCTGCCAGATCCAGAACCTATTCCCAGCTATGAGAAAAAGACTTTTGAACCCTCCCCAGAAAAAAGAGCAGACATTGTTAAAAAATTCATAGATAAAGCTGAAAAAAATAATTTAAATACCTTTGGAGCAATATCAGAAGAAATAGGAGAAATAGCAGTAGTAAACTCAAAAGGATTAGAATCATATGGAACTTACGCCTATTCTCATGGGAAGGTTATGTATATGGGGGATGGATCTGGATATCAAGAAGAAATAGGGAAAGATGTAGATAGTATAGACTATGAATCCCTCTCAGAAAGAGCCCTTCAAAAATGTATAGATAGCAAAAACCCTCAAGAAATAGACCCAGGAATTTACACTGTAATTCTTGAACCTTTGGCAGTAGGCGAACTTTTAGAACAAATAGCCTATTTTGGTTTTTCAGCTAAAGCTGTACAAGAAAAAAGATCTTTTATATCTATATATCAAGGGCAAAAAATATTTAAAGATAATATAACCATCTATGACAATGGCTATGATCCTAACGGAATAATATTTCCTATAGATTTTGAAGGAGTACCCAAAAAACATGTGGATCTTATTAAAAATGGTGTAGTAATGGGACCTGTATATGATACCTCAACCGCGGTAAAAGAAGGAAAAAAATCCACAGGTCATGCCCTTCCCCCACCATCTACCTATCCCCTACCTTTTAATCTCTTCTTTGTTGCAGGAGAAAAACCATTAAACAAAATTATATCTGAAACAGAAAAGGGAATACTTGTTACAAGGTTCCATTATGTCAATGCCTTCTTAGATCCTATTAGAGTTTTAGCTACTGGGATGACAAGAGATGGTACATTTCTTATAGAGAATGGAAAAATTACAAAACCTCTTAAAAACTTAAGATTTACCCAAAGTTTTCTTGAAGTCCTTAGCAATGTAGAAGAGATCTCAAAAGAAACATATTTAATACCCAATATAGGCTTTGCAAGAGTACCAGCAATTAAGGTTTCAGAATTTAATTTTACAGGTAAAACAGAATTTTAAAAAAATATGGGGGAGAGAAAATCTCTCCCCCAAAATGCCTTATTAATTACTTTTCTTCTTTAATCTTAATCTTAATTCCTTCTATCTTTTCAGGTTTAGCCTTTGGTAATGTTAAGGTAAGTACTCCGTTCTTATATACAGCCTCACTTTTATCAGGTACTACAGGCTTTGGTAGATCTATTCTTCTATAGATCCTGCCAAGTCTTCTTTCTTTTCTATAGAAGTTCTCTTTCTTTACTTCTTCCTCTTCCTTAGTTTCTCCCTGGATAACTACACTGTCTTCTGTTACGCTGATATCTACATCCTCTGGTTTGAATCCAGGGAGTTCAACTTTTAATACTATATTTTCATCAGTTTCATACATATCTATAGCTGGGGCAAAACTCCCTCTTCTTTCCTCAACAACTCCTGGCTCTCCGAAGAATTCGGAGAATAATCTATCCATTTCTCTTTGGAGATGTCTAATTTCTTCAAAGGGATCCCAATATCTTCTTAACATAATCTCACCTCCCTCATTGGAATTTGATATATATTCATTTTTTCTATATATATTATATAGCCATAAAAAATTTTGTCAAGGGGATATGAGAATGTTCTAAAAATTCCTATGTAAGAAAAGAAAACACTTTTAGAAAGGGA
>JAPYWU010000098.1 GCA_028276205.1 Dictyoglomaceae bacterium
TTTTTCCAGATTCTATCAAATAACCTTCTTCAACTCCAAAAACAAAATCTCCTGAGATTGTATCTACCTGCCCACCACCCATCTTTACCACATAAAGACCTTTTTCTACTCTATTTAACATATCCTCTAACTTACTATTCCCAGAAAGAATAAAAGTATTTGTCATTCTTGGTATTGGAGGATATCTAAAACTTTGTCTTCTACCATTACCAGTAGGAGATACTCCAAACTTTTTAGCAGTAATCCTTGAATGCATATAACCTTTCAATATTCCCCTATCTATTAATACATTATAATTTGTTTTAACTCCTTCATCATCTACATAAGAACTTCCATATTTTTCTTCCAACACACCTGCATCTACCAATGTTACAGAATCAGAAGCCACCTTCTCTCCTATCTTATCTTTATAAACTGAAACACCTTTTTCAACTAAATCTGCCTCTAAACCATGACCTACTGCCTCATGAATTATAACACCACCAGCCTGAGAAGAAATAATCACAGGCATAACTCCAGCAGGTGCTTCTACAGCTTCTAACATTAAAACAGCTCTACGGGAAGCCTCTAAAGCTACATTCTTAACTAAATCCTCAGTAAAAAGTTCCCAACCCAAGGTAGCTCCTACAGCCTCATAACCAGTTTGTATAAGTCCATCTTTTTCACCAACTGCAAATCCATAAACAACACTTCGTATCCTCTTTTCTTCTACAAAATCACCATCACTATTTGCTATAAGTATTTCTTGAGTATGATTTCTTATTACTGAAGTAAATTGGACAATTCTTGGGCTATAATTTCTTGAAGTTTCATCCATTATCTTCAAAAGATCAATGCCTTCTCTAACCTCTATCAATTTATAATCTTTCAATGTTTTGGTAATAAATTCTTTTTTATCTTCCAAAATTATTTTTTTATTGTTCTCTCCGCTAAGAACTACCTCTGATAACTCATGAGCAAGCTTCTTTAAACCAAATTCACTTATATCCGTAGTATAACCATAATATATTTTATCCCCTTGAATAACCCTTATACCAGCTCCTATATCCTCTCCATAAGTCACTTCCTCTACCTTTTTATCATCCCAATAAAAATAAAAAGAATGAGAATTTTCTAAAAATATTTCTGAAAATTCCCCCCTATGTCCGAGAGCAATTCCAAGAATTTCTTCTATTAAATTTCTATTTAGCATACTTCATTGACCTCATTATTAACATTATGAGGGGAGATAAAAATCTCCCCTCTAACTTTTTAATATTTCTTAAAGAGTAATTGCACCAACTGGACAAGAATCAGCCGCATCTTGGCAGCAGCCTGCAGAATCACAATCAGCTCCTTCTCTTACAACAGCTTTTCCTTCACTATCAATCTCAAAAACATCAGGGCATAAAGATGCACAAACCCCACATCCAATACAAAGCTCTCTGTCTACTTTTGGTGCACTCATTTCATTAACCTCCTTTATAAAAGTATCATCATCTTAAAAATTCTCTTAAAGGATAGAAAATTTTACCCTAAAAGTCAACAATCATTCTCTTTCATAATCTATTTTAGCGCCTACAGAGAATTTAAATTTTTCAAAAAAACCTGCTTTAACTTCCAAAGCATATCTGTAGGGTTTTGGACTATAATATACTGGACAGTTTTCTCCCTCTTTACATGGCAACATTCTCTGAATATTAAAGATAATCTTATCAGAAGAAATAAATGCAATATCTAACGGTACATAAGTATTTTTCATCCAAAAACCATAGGACACATCAGTAGGAAATATAAAAAGCATTCCATATTCCCATGGTATATCCTTTCTATACATAAGACCTAAAGTATGTAGTTCTTCCCTATCAGCTATCTCTATTGGAATCTCTAATCTCCTATCATTCTGGATAATAGTGAGTTTTCCTTTTGGAAAAACTGTCTTAGATGCCCCTAAGGATACTAAAGATATAATTAAGATCCCTAAAATCATTAAAAATATAAACTTTTTCATTCCATAATAACCCCTTTCTTTTTATTTCTTGCTATAATTATAGTATGATAAAGAGAGAATTTGCAGAATTACCTCTTCATACCGGTAAAGCTCCTCAATGGCTTTTTCAGAGGATGAAAAAGCTTTCAAGAGAAATAATTCTTCTATTCTATATGGAGAATAAAATTGATGATTTTATACAAAAACTTTCGGATCCTTTTTGGTTTCAAGCTTTAGGATGTGTATTAGGCTTTGATTGGCATTCCAGTGGACTTACCACAACTACCGGATCCGCTCTTAAAGAAGCCCTTAGAGAAATTCCAGATGATATAGGACTTTATATAGTAGGAGGAAAAGGCAAAACAGCTCTAAATACCCCTCAAGAAATCATAAAGATTTCAGAGAAGAAGAGCATTGATCCAGATAAATGGATCTTTATAAGTAGAATAGTAGCGAGAGTAGATAACAATGCTCTTCAAGATGGATACCAATTGTACACCCATTTTTTAGTATTTACAGAAAATGACAAATGGTGTGTTATCCAACAAGGAATGAATGAGAAAAACAACTATGCAAGAAGATATCATTGGTTGGGAGATGAAACAAAAAGTTTTGTGGAAGATCCACATAAAGGTATTATTAGCGAAAGATTTGAAAATTACGTATTAAATCTGGTTTCAAAAGAAAGTAAAAAAGCTCAAGAAACAATAACATATTTATTTCAAGAAAAACCAGAAGAGATAACAAAATTATGGGAAAAAGTTTCTTTAAGACTACCTGCTTACCATCCAATAACTGTTAAAGAAATAAAACCTGAAAATCTTAAAACTGTGTTATTAAAAAATTATGAAAATCCCCCAAAGGATTTCCAAGATTTAATTCTGAGAGAAGGTGTGGGAGCAAAAACTCTTAGAGCTTTAGCATTAATATCTGAGCTTGTATATGGAAATCCAGCAAGCATAAAAGATCCAGCAAGGTTCTCTTTTGCTCATGGAGGAAAGGATGGACATCCTTATCCTGTAGACAAAAGAAATTATGATAAATCTATAGAAATATTAGAAAAGGCAATTAAAAAAGCAAAATTAGGTAGAAAAGAAGAAATAGAAACTCTCAAAAAATTATCTTTCTTCTTTAAGATCTAACAAAATCTTCTTACTGTATATGTGAGCTAATCTTACAGGTTCAGGTAATCTATATTTGTAAGTACAATTAAATAATATTTTTATAGAAGAATCTAATGAAACTTTATGTCCAGGAGATATATATACAGGTCTTACATTCTCTTTTGACCTTAACACTACACCAATAATTTCTCCCTTATCATATATATAACTGAACGCCCCCTTTTTATTATCAGGCTCTTTAAAATCACCTATTAATAAATTTTTAGCACAGCCTATGGTGGCTATATCTAATACTACACCTACATGAGAGGCAATACCCAATCTTCTTGGATGAGCTATACCTTGACCGTCAAAGATTAATATATCAGGTTTTATTTTGAGCTTTTCCCAAGCTTTTATTATACTTGGTCCCTCTCTAAAACTTAAAAAACTTGGCATATAAGGAACTGTTACTTCCATTAAATGATAGGAAACTTCCATTAACTCTAATGTTTTGTAATTCATAACTACAATGACAGATAGGGCTTTATCATTAGAAAAAGATGTATCTACACCACCCACTGTATTTATATTGGTAAACCCATCTACCAAAACAATTTTCTTTCTTAATTCTTCCTGTATTTTTATTGCTTCATCTCTATTTTTCCAAACAAAAAACCTTTCATAATCCATAAATCTCTATACTTCCTAATTTCTCCATCTCTACATTAAGATTCTTTTCCTCGTGACACTTACTCATATAAGTATTTATAAATCTTCTCATTGAGTTTTTAGGCTTAAGGATATAGAGATTATTCAATTTCTCAGCATAAGCAAAAGGATAAAATACAGTATAATTAGATAAGGTAAAAATATTTAAATCTCTTAAGGCCCTTAGGAATAAAATAAGTTCATCTAAATAAACAATTTTCCTTATTTTAAAAATATCACCAGAAAAAGACAAATCCACATTATTATCAAAATCTTTATCTTCTATTACAGCTTTAGTATAAAGATTATAAAATTCTCCTTCCTTTCTCTTTAGTATAAAAGACTCTATAACAGCCACTTTTTTATTGTTTTCCCTCTGTAAATAAAGCTTTGTTATAAGTTCTTCCAGAAATCCTGGTTTTCTAACTTTAAACCCTTTAGAGTCTTTAGGATAACTCTCTAAAATTTTTGTATCCTTGAGAAGTTGAATATTAAAAAGAAGCTTCTCATTATTTAAAAAGATCATACTAAAGGGAACCTTTATTTCAACGATCTCATCCAAAGCCCAGAATATATCTTCACGTAAAGATGTTTTATTATTATCCTTTGGTATTTCTAAGGATAATATTTCTTTAGTATAATCTCTAAAATTTAATTTTAAAGAAATTTCTTTATTAAAGAAATCACATGCCTTTCCATTCTTTATATCGATCCTTATATAAATATTTTCAAGGTCATAGCCATAATATATTCCCTTTATTAATCCATCTTCCTCTAAAAGATTTAAGGAAGAGAGCTTCCACTCTTCTTGGAAAGAAACTTTTCCATCTATCTTAGGAGTAAAAATAAAAGATTCTCTTGATTTCCAGATAGGATTTTTAAAAACAATGGGAAAATCTAAAAAAGTAGGATAATCTCTATTCAGTGATTTAAAAACATTTTTTAAATGCACTCTAAATATATAATCAAATATCTCATCATGGCCCGAATCTTGATCATCCCCATACCACCAGAACCAATCACTTCCCTCTGCTGCCCATAAGCTTTTCCAATCTAAACTATCTTTATCAAAATAAGTTTTTCTAATCCCTCTTTCTAAATAGGCTCTAACTAAACTCAGATAATCCCAAGCCAAATTCTCCTCAAGCTCTCCAATCCATGTAGTAAGATCTGCATTTATCCAAGATCCAGTAAAAATATAATTTAAAGTATCCTTTGGAGGATTCCTTAATATAAAATCTCCAACTGTTGTAGTTTCAACCTCATTAGATTCTTCAATTAATGTATAAAGATGCCTCAAAAAATCTCTACCATCATTATCATAATATTCCCAGCAATTTTCACCATCTAAAGCAATAGTCAAAAGATAAGATTGATCCTTAGGTAATCTATCCTTTATTTTAATTATTCTCTCATATAGATCCTTAGCTGCATCATAGGGATTCATATTCATATAAACAAATCCTATCCTGTCTGATAAGAACTGATCTCTAAACACCACATTAACTTCCTTACCATTAATATTTACCCTATACGGTTTATATAAGATCTCTGGATTTAAAACATTTCCATCTCTATCTCTCACTATCTCTTTCCCAATAGTTTTTCCGAGAATCTTCTCATCTGTAATTATCCACTTTATATTAAGATCAGAGCATAAAGTTATAACCTCTGGAGACACTGCTTCTTCAGAAGGCCACATTCCTATAGGTTCTTTTGAAAAAATTTTTTTATAATATTCTCTTCCTAAAATTATTTGAGTCTTTGCATCTT
>JAPYWU010000146.1 GCA_028276205.1 Dictyoglomaceae bacterium
TGTTGACAGAAGGGTAAGAGAAAAGGCTATAAATCATATTAAAGAATGCATAGAAATAGCAAAAAAACTTGGATCTAAGGATATTTCCCTCTGGCTTGCTGATGGTACTAATCATCCTGGACAAGATGACTTTAGAAGTAGAAAGCATAGATTAGAAGAAAGCTTAAAAGAAGTATATTCTTACTTGGATTCTGATATGAGATTTCTTATTGAATATAAATTTTTTGAGCCTGCTTTTTATCATATAGATATTCCTGATTGGGGAACAGCATTGCTTTTTTCAAGAAAGCTTGGAGATAGAGCCTATGTACTTGTAGACTTAGGACATCATCCTCTTGGAACAAATATTGAGCAGATTGTAGCCATTCTTTTAGATGAAGGAAAACTTGGAGGATTCCATTTTAATAACAAGAAATATGCAGATGATGATCTTACTACTGGCTCTATAAATCCATATGAATTATTTTTAATATTTAATGAGCTTGTTTCTGCTGAAGAAGATGGTTTAAAGATGAATATTGCATATATGATAGATGAATCCCACAACCTTAAAAACAAAATTGAAGAGATGATTCAAAGTGTAGAGAATATATTTAAAACTTATGCCAAAGCCTTAATTGTAAATAGAAAATTACTCAGAAAATATCAAAATGAATGTGACATTGTTATGGCAGAAAATACTTTAGTAAAGGCTTTTGAAACTGATGTTATGCCGTTAATTTATAAAGTAAGGGAAGAAATGGGAGTTCCTCTTGATCCATTAAAAGCCTTTAGAGAAAGTGGTTATATGGAAAAAGTTATAAAAGAGAGAGTTTGAGGTGATTAATATGAAAGAGAGAAGATTTATTGCTATTGATCTTGGGGCAGAAAGCGGAAGGATTATGTTGGGAACATTAAAGGAAGAAAGAATTGCTCTTGAAGAGATTCATAGGTTTGTAAATAGGCCTGTTGATATTCTTGGTAGACTTTACTGGAATGTAACCCAAATGTTTCAAGATATTAAAGAGGGTTTAAGTAAGGCTTTTTCTAAATATAAAGATATAGAAAGTATTGGGATAGATACGTGGGGTGTAGATTTTGGATTAGTAACAAAAGAAGGATACTTAGCAGGGATTCCAGTGTGTTATAGAGACCATAGAACTGATGGAATTCTTGAAAAAGCTTTTAAAGTAATGTCAAAGGAAGAAATTTATAAGTTAACAGGTATTCAAATAATGCAGATAAATACATTATTTCAGCTTTATAGCATGGTGCTTGAAAAATCTTCTCTCTTTAATTCTGCCTATAAATTGTTATTTATGCCCGATCTTTTTAATTTCATGTTAACAGGAGAGATGATAACTGAGTTTTCTATTGCAACTACTTCCCAGATGTATAATCCTTTTAAGGATGATTGGGAAGAGGAAATCTTGAATAAATTTAATATTCCTAAGGATATAATGCCTACTATAGTTTCCTCCGGTACGGAGATAGGTAAGTTATATAAAGGAATTCAAGAGGAATTAAATATTAGAGATGTTTCTGTAATAGCACCTTGTGAACATGATACTGGGTGTGCTGTAGTTGGGGTACCTGGAGAAGGAGAAGATTGGGCATATATAAGTTCTGGCACTTGGTCATTAATGGGGGTAGAGCTTAAAGAGCCAATCATAAATGAGGAATCTTTTAAAGCAAATTTTACTAATGAGGGTGGATATAATAAAACCTACAGATTTTTAAAAAATATAATGGGCCTTTGGCTATTGCAGAGAGTAAAAAGAGAATGGGCTAAAGAAGGTTATGATCTATCCTATTCAGAGATTACTAAATTGGCTGAGGATGAGGAGCCATTTAAGTATTTTATAAATCCTGACGATGTTACATTTTTGAATCCACCAAATATGGTAAAGGCAATTCAAGATTATTGTAATAAAACTCATCAAGGTATCCCTGAGAAAAAGGGAGAAATAGCAAGATGTATTTTAGAATCTCTTGCATTTAGATATAAAGAAGTCTTTGATGATCTAGAAAGGATTTTGAAGAAGAAGATTAAGGTTTTGCATATTGTAGGAGGAGGTTCTCAGAACCAATTGCTCTCACAATTTACTGCTGATGTACTTGGAATACCAGTTATTACAGGTCCTGTTGAGGCCACATCCTTAGGAAATATTGTTGTACAAGCTATAAAAAGGGGAGCTATAGAAGATATAGTTAAGGCAAGAGAAATCATTAAACTTTCTTCTGATATAAAGACTTATTATCCTAAGAATACGGAAAAATGGCAAGAGATGTATGAAAGATATAAAGAGGTTATTAATATGAATTAATTTTACATTATATTGAAATCCCTCTCAAAAAGATATAAAATAAAATATAATAATTCTAAAATGGGAGGGATAATCCATGGATAAATTAAAGGAACTCTTACAAGAGGCTGATTGGACAAAAGAAAAACATGTCCCTGTTATAGATATTCTTGAAAAGGATAAAGAAAAAGGAGTTAGAGTAAGAGTCTCTGTAGGTAAAGAGATTCCACATCCCAATACATCTTCTCATTATATTGCTTGGATTGAAGTCTATTTCTTACCAGATGGAGAGAAGTATCCATATCAACTTGGAAGATTTGAATTTACATCCCATGGAGCATCTACACAAGGACCAGATACAAGTACTGTTTACACAGAGCCAGTAACTGAATTTGTTTTTAAAACCCAAAAAGAAGGAAAGATTTTTGCTTTATCCTACTGCAATATTCACGGACTTTGGGAAGAATCTTCTGAATTAAAATTCTAACATATTGTAAAAGGAAAAACCCTTTTTAAAAAGGAGAGCCTAAAAGGCTCTCCTTTTTTTGTAATTATTTAATGAATTCTTTATATTATACTTCAGATTTACTTAATTTTTTCTGAGAATGTTCAATAAATTTGGAAACTTTATATTATCTTTACATCCCTTCTTTTCATGTAATCAAAAGGAGAGAATAAAGAAAGCACCCCATATCTCAAATCTTCATTACAGATTCAAGAGAATAGATGAAAAGACAATGGAAGAGCTTTTGGAATATGTAAGGGAGGAGGTAGAGAAAAGATACAAAATAAAGGGATATAAATACATAGTGATAGATGGGACAGGATTTGGATACAATACAAAATATAGACAAAGGATAAAAAGGGGAAAAGAGATAAGGCAGATAAAGTCTCACATAAGAGTAGGAGTAATAATAGGGGTAAGGAAGGACATAAAAAAGAACATAGTGATGGGGGTTAAGGCAGGGAAAGCCTATGAGAGTGAAGTAAAGATAGCAAAAGAGATTATAGAGGGAGGTATAGAGCTAAATGGTGAATATTTTATTTTATTAGGAGACAAAGCATAAAAAGATATTCAGAAGATGAAAAAGTCTATAAAGAAAGGAATAGGATAGAGAGTATATTTGGGAATGTGAAAAGAGGAGTGAAAGATGGCACTTGGTAGGGACATAGGTACCACTTTTAAGGAAGTCAGATAAAATCTTAGTAAAAAGGCCTGCAGCTCTTAATAACTCCTCTAAAAATATAACGGGAAAAGTTAGTACATACTTTTTCCTCTCACATTATGAGCTCTTAACCATAGAATAACAAATATAATAAAGGAGAAACTTGATATTCCATTCCTCTTTAGAATACCCTTAATAGTACTCTTAGAGAAAGATAAAGAGTATTTTTTTTCAAATAATCCTTTAATTTTTCTATACCTGAAGCCAGTTCTTTTAGCCTCTTTAACAATTAAATCTTCAAAATTAGGAGGAATTTTATTTATTAGGGGAAGGTTTAGGTTTTCTTGATATATCAGAGAGAGGTCCATTTATAGCTTTTTTTTTCCATTTTTTCCTGATATGCCTAAAATTTTATCAGCTTTAGATGTATTATTCTATCCCTCCTCCATCCTTGGATATAGTTAGGAGATCTGAAAAAGGGAACATTAAGTTTCTTAATTATACCAAGGATGATGAGGGCAGATGTTTATCTTTACTTATCTCTTTATACTGGTACCTATCTCCATACCTATTTACAGACCTTGCTGGAAGTTATTTTGTAGAATAGAACATCCAAATGGCAGTAGCATTAATAACTGCCTTATCTCAACTCCTAATCTATATTTTCCTTGGTAAATTCTTTAGGAGGGGATTACTGGCAGATTCATTATCTGGAGTATATTAGTTATTTAATTTCT
>JAPYWU010000099.1 GCA_028276205.1 Dictyoglomaceae bacterium
TTTTTTAATTCTGTATAGATCTTTTCTAAGTATTCTTTTTCTTCTTTAGAAAGCTCTAAATTTTTTTGGGAAAGAACATCTTTAAACCAATTTAAGACTTTAATGGATAGAGTTTTTTCTATTTCTGTAACTTTAGTAGAAGGTGTAAAATTAGGTCCATTAGCGGAACCACTTCTATATAGGTATTTTGTTTTCTTGTCCGACTCATATTCTTCAGACTCAATTCCTATGTACTTTATTTCATGGTTTTCTTCAAAAGTTAAGCAAAAGACATTATTATATCTTTTGTTAGAATTTGGATCTTCGATAAGGTTTTCAATCTGGTTTTTGATATTCTTTTTTAATAATATGTCACCTATCTCTTTAACCGCATCAAGCATCTTCTTCACTCTCCTTTCCTCTCCATATTTCCCACATTCCAAATCCTGCTGAATTTTTATTTCCTAAGCCTGTTTCATAAGTAAGGTAAATTAATTCTGGGCTTCCTGAGATTTCATAAATCCCCGTATATCCCTCTATAATAGTGTCTTTAAACTTTATAATTTTTAAGTTTTCTTGTACCGAGAATTTCACTGGTTTTATTTCAAGTGACATTTGGTCTGGATCTTTGCCATAGAAGAGGTGATACTTTTTCTTTGCATTTTTCTCAATGAGTTTTGAGAATTCTTTATCTATTGGTTTGTAATAATGTACAATTTTTTCTCCATCCTTTTTATATAAAGTGCTATATATGGTAATAGGGGATAAAGCTTTAATTATTACTTTTTCTTCTATCTTTGGAGTAGTTACTATTTCAAGTTGAGAAATATATATCTTTTTATTGCATAACTCAAATTCTCTTTCTTTAAAACTTCTTTCAGCTAAATTTCCTACTATATCTTCTATGGGAGAGGAGAAATATATGGTTATTTTTCTCTTAAATATTAATTTTTCATTATCTTTTGTAGGAATACCTTTTTCTAATATGCGAGAAAAAGTGAATAGTTTAAACCTTCTTTTTCCTAAGGGAAAACCTACATTATGAAGCTTGGTAGCAAGATCAGGGGTAAAGGTTTTGTATATGAGAGCTTGAATATGATGATTGTAATGTTTTGGTAATATTATGTCTCCATTTAAGCTTTCGTATGTTAATTTTATTCTCATATCTTCCCCCTTTTATATATAAATATACTTTATTTATATTTTATTTACAAGGCTATCTTTTATACCTATAGAATACCATAATAAAGTGACAAAAATAGACCCTGATAAAATATTTTTAGAGAAGAAAATTTCAGGGGGTGAAAAACATGATGAAATATAGATATGAAACCATGTTTCCTCATCAGTTAAGGGAAGTTTTGAGTAGTAAACCTATAGTTTACTTACCTATAAGTCCTATAGAGTGGCATGGAGAACATTTGATTTTTGGCACTGATGCCTTTAGAGCGAGAAAAGTATTAGAGTTGGTATGGGATGAACTGGGAGGAGTTTTATTTCCCACTTTATTTATAGGAACTGATGGTACAAAGATAAAAGATGGAGAAAAATTATGGGGTATGGAGATGTTCGCAGAAGAAAAAATTCCAGGAAGCGTATTTGTACAAAAAGATAATCTGTATAATCTTCTTAATGATGTGCTTTTTTTCTTGGAAAAAACGGGATTTAAAATGGCGGTGGTTTGTAGTGGGCATATGGCAAAGGAACAGATTGAGGTAATTGAAAGATTGGAGAATGAATATAGTAGTAGGGTTATGAAGGTTTTGGGATGGCATTGGGGTAAGGTAAAGTATCCAGAGGGGCTTGTATCAGCAAATCCTATGCATGCTGGAATAGAGGAGAGTAGTGAAATGATGAGTATAGATTTAGGTTATGTGGATCTTGATAGAATAGGAAGTAATACTGTGGATGTAAAAGTTGGTCTTACAAGAGAGGCTCTTAAAAATGTAAATGAAAAACTTGGGGAGAAGAGATTAAATTATGAAGCTCAATGCTTGATAAAAGAAATTAAATCTTTAATGAATTTGTGATATAATTTAATTTATAAAAGTATGTAAATGGGGTTAATCTTGCAGAATATTAATTATTTAGAATCTCTCCTTGATAGGGAGAAAATTATATATTTAGATTTTCCACAGGGAAGTGGAAGAACCTATATACTAAAGTCTTTACATAATAAATTAAAATCTCAATCTATTTTTACCCATTATGCATCCCATAGAACTCCTATCGGTGAATTATTCTTATCATTACTTGATTTGATAGATAAAAAGAAGTTTTTAGAAGAAAAAGGTAATATAGTTGGACCTATTTTAAGGCGTTATATACATCCAAGATTTTTATCTTTTTTGAAAGATTATGAGGCTGAAGAGGTAATAACAAGGGATGCTGAAATATCACAGATTTTGGATATTATTAAAGTGATTCTTGAACGTAAAACTATAAAATACTGGTTTTTTGATAATTGGCAAGAATACTTACATTTTAATGAAATTTTTGCTGAACTAATGCCCTATTTAAAAGAAAAATATGGAATAAGATTTTTAATTGCAGGTAAAGATTTTGATTTGAACTGTTTTAGGCTTAATCCTGATAAGTATGTGGTACCTATAACTAAGGAAGGTATTGTAGTTTATGAAATGTCAAAGGCTTTTAATATTACTCCTAAGGAAGCTGAAAAATTATATGATTTAAGTAAAGGTAATTGGAATAATGCAGAAGTTATTTTTGTGAACCAATTTAAGCCTTTAGATGAAATTATTCATGAAAAGGTCTCAAACCTTCCTGAAAATGATAAAAATGCCCTTTTTACTTTTACTATAGTAGGTAAAACATTTTCTTCTGCTACTATAAAAGCTGTTAAGGAGATTTATGGTCCTCTTAAATTTATGAGGGAATTTGCTGAAAGCAGAATTTTAAAATGGGAACATCCTTTATGGAGGTTTGCTTCAGAGGATGTGCTTAATTATATTAGAAGCTATATAAAGGATGAGAAAGTTTTGAAAGAGAAATTTATTAAAAAGCTTTCTTCATACAATTATTCTGATTTATGGGGAAGATTGGCTTTACTTTCAGAAGATAATTTAAGGAACTGGACTTTATTTAAACTTAAGGAGTATAGAAGTACATATAATTTACAGAGAAAGAGCTTTATTCTAAAGGAGATTATTCAAAAAGAGATACCTAATAAGGATCTTTATATAAGGGAACTAATTGATTTACTTATTAATTTTCAAGATTTTTCTCAGGCTTTAGATCATATAAATGATTTAGAAAAAAGTAATTTATTAGATTTAGCAACCAAGGTTAGATGTCTATCTTATCTTGGTAAATACGAAGAGGCAGAAGAAATTATTAACAATAATTTTATGGATATTGCGATATCTTACGAATCTCCAGAGATTCTCTCAAGATTAGGAAGTTATTATTTTTTGTCTAAGAAGATTGAGGATGGTTTAAATCTTTTTAATAAATATCTTGAACAAATTATAAATATTAAATCATCTCCTAAATATTTGGCTAATTTTTATAACATGCTTGGAATTTTGACTATTGGAGAAAATAAATATGATAAGGCATTATCCTTTTTTGAGACTGGTCTTTCTTTTGCAAATAAGACAAAGGACAAAGTAATTTTGCATAAATTGTTGAATAATATAGGTGATTTAAAAGCTTATTTATATGGACCAAGAGCGTCTATTTCTGCTTCCTTAGAGGCATATAATCTATCCAAATATTTATCACCAAATTTAGTTGTTATAAGTTTAGGAAATATTATAAAGAATAAGATCCAGTATTGCAATTATGAAGAAGTAATAAGTTTAATTAAAAGTCTTGAAAGTTTATTAGAGGATATTAAATTTGATTATTTTTTATATGTAGGATATAGAAGATTAGCAATATCTTATCTTTCTTATGGAAAGTTAGATGAGTTAGATAGAATAATTCAAAAATTAGAAAAGATTGAAAACATAAGAGAGAGCAGAATTTTAATAGAAATATTAAAGGGTTTTCTTCATAAGGAATTTAAGCTTTCTGAAGAGGATGTGCTTAATACAAAGGAGGAACAAATTATTACCTTATATATGAAGCTTTCAGCTGAAAAAGAGTTTGAACTCTCAAAGTCATTAAGAGGATATCCTACCGATTTCCCTTTACATAAATTTTTAAAGGGGTTTATCCTTAAAGAGAGCTTTTTCAATCTTATAGGATATATTGATGATATGTTGGAAAGGTGGGAATTTTTAGATGCATTGTATGCATATATGCTTCTTGATGAATATATGGATAAAAGGGAATTTTTCATTGGATTTCTTCCATATATAAGGTTAGAGGCTTTTGAGATTGCAGTTCTTCTTGGACTTGAAAATCCTATACATAAAATAAAAGAAAAAATGGATCAAAATTCTTATTATAGAATAATGCAAGAACATGCCAAAATGAGAGCTCTTGACCTTTACATGGGAAAAGCACTAATGGAGGCAAGGGAGGAAAATGAGGCGCTGGAGATCATTTATAGGATTTTGTCAGATTTTATAGAAGATTTTATGGTAAGAATAGTCATAGGTGATAAAGTCTTAGAGAAAGGAAATAGACTTTTATATGATTCTCATTTAAGGCTTACTTATAGAAGAATGCCATATACAATTAGGCTTTATTCCTTAGAAAAACCCTCACCAAAGGTCTTCTTTATTATGAGAAATATTCTCAAGAATTTTATTATCTTTTGGGAAAAGAAATATGGAATATATGACCCATTAACGGGTATTTTTAATAGATCTTATGGTGAAAGAAAAATAGAAGAGGCTTTTTCTGATTTTGTGAGGGAGAAAGAGAAGTTTAGTGTTGTATTCATAGATATTGATTCTTTTAAGAAGATCAATGATACCTTAGGTCATTTATATGGAGATTATGTATTAAAAGAAGTTGCTAATGCTATTAAGAGTTCAATTAGACAGAGTGATTCTGCTATTAGATGGGGAGGAGATGAATTTCTAATAATATTGAGAAAGGCTGATTATAATGATGCCTTAAAAGTGGTGGAAAGAATAAAGAAAGTTATTGATAATGCTACTAATAGCGGGATAAAGATAAGTTATGGGATAGAAACTTCTTCTGAAGATTTTGATTCACCTAATGAAATAATAAATAGAGCTGATTTGAAGATGTATAAGTATAAATATCAGAGAGGGGAGAAATAAATCTCCCCTCTTTTTTATTTATTCTCTATATCAAAATTTGAAAATGTCCATCCAAATTTTGCAGATGTGGTATAAGGATCTCCAAATTCAGTTCCGATTTCCCAGTCTGTGACGTACATTTGGTCAAACTGTTCTGGAGTGATTTTTCGAGAGTATTGCTTAATAATATCCCTTAAATTTTTAAGGAAATCATTTATAGGTATTTTTACTTCTCCTTCCTTTAAATTTTCCTTTGATTTGTAGGCTATATAATCCCAAGACATTGGTGATACATAAACTTCCCAAATTATATCTTTTACCTTTCCATTGTA
>JAPYWU010000100.1 GCA_028276205.1 Dictyoglomaceae bacterium
ATATAATCGTCCTTCAGACTTGAGATAAGTTTCATCTGAACTATGTGGTATTATAATTTAATATTAAAACAGATGATGTTAATGTAACTTTTCGTTAGATTGAAATGATTAAAAGTTAGGTAAATTTTTATTAATAGGAGGTAAAAGAGATGGATAGAATAGAAAAGGCAAAAGAAAGGTTTATGGATGGTTTTAATTGTTCTCAGGCTGTATTTTCTGCTTTTGCATCCAATTTTGGTTTAAATGAGGAGATGGCTCTTCGTATTGCAAGTGGTTTTGGGGGTGGTTTTGGAAGGTGTGGATATGTATGTGGAGCGGTATCAGGTGCGATTATGGTTATAGGATTAAAATATGGATTTTTAACACCTAAGGATGAAGAGGCAAAATTAAAAGTTTATTCTAAGGTGAAGAAGTTTATTGAGGAATTTTTGAAAGAAAATAATTCTATAATTTGTAAGGATCTTTTAGGAGAAGATATAAGTACTGAAGAGGGTTTGAAGAAAATAAAAGAGAAAAACCTTTTTAAAACTATCTGTCCTAAATATGTGGAGGATTCTGCAAGAATTCTCAGTGAAATTTTAAAAGAAAAATAGTTTATTTTTAAAAAATTTAAAGTACTGTAAAAAGTGAAAGCATACCTTATAGAGAAAAGGAAAAAAGTTTCCTATCAGAGTTTAGATATAGTTTATTGTTAGTGGTGGTAATGATTTAAAATGTTAAAAAGAGGGAGAAATTTTGGCGTATAAAATTAATAGAAATCAGTGATTTTGGATTTTTGTGGTTTATAGGATGTCCTCATTATGATACTGAAAAAGAAAGAAGACTTTCGTTAATAGATATATTAAGTAAATACCAAGGTGTTAGGATTACTCTTACAGATTGTTCTGCTATTGAAGTTGTAAAATTGAAAGTTATATTTTACCTTTATTTTATCCTATTTATAAATTTTGTGACGTAGATCATTTTATTTAGAAGAGATTTTTTTATAAAATAGTTTTAGAATCCTTAAAACAAATCATATGTTTTAAGCATTCTAAATAAAAGAATAGGGGGGATTCCAGAGATGAAAAAGATACTTTTAATTTTCTCCTTGATTTTGTTTGTTTTATTAATTTCAGGATGTAATCCACCTCAGCAACCCTTACAAACGCAAGAGGGCTTAGGAACACTAACAGGAAAAGTTTATGGAAATGTACCAAATACTGTTATTTATAAGGCAGAAGTGATTGCAGAAGGAGGAGGAAAAACTTATAAAACTTCTATAGATAAAAGTGGAAATTACGTTTTACATCTACCTGCAGGTACATATAACGTAACAGTAAATATGGAAACTTTTAATAGTGAAACAAAATCAGTTAATATCTCTTCTAATCAAACTAAAACCCAGGATTTTACTCTTACTACAGGAACTACTTCAGGACCAGCGCCTCAATATATCCTATCAGGATCCACATTTTTTGCAATGACTATGCCAACATCTTTGGATATGAAAATTATTGATATAAAAGCCTTAAGGGAAATGAAAATAGATAAAGCTATGGGAATAGATAAAAGTTTAAATAGTAAAGCTGTTAATAAAATAACAGGTGGGGTAGATTATGCAAGTTATATTGTATTGTATTTTGCAGAGCCTGTAAATTCAATACCATGGGGAATAAAAGGATTTAGAGTATATGTCTCAGAATCAGGAGATGGACCTTATGCACTTCTTGGTGCAGGAAGTATGGATAGTAATGTGGTAGGAGATGGGATAAAGATTTCTTCTTTGGAACCTTATAAAACTTATTATTGCAGAGTAACTGAATATGGAGATTTTGGAGAGTCAGAATTAACTGGAACTCCCATATCAATACAAACTCCTATTTAATTTATGGAATTTAGAGAGATTGAAAAAGGGATATATGTTATTCTTGACTCAACAAACATACCTGTTATTGAGACCGATAAAGGTATTCTTTTAATAGATGCAGGGATAGATAAAGATAAGGGAAAGAAAATTAAAAAGATTTTGGAAGAGGCAGGAATTAATCCTAAATATCTTCTTCTTTCACATCACCATGCAGATCATATTGGTGGGGCAAAATTTCTCAAAGAGTATTTTGGATTATCATTAATTTCAAGTAAAGAGGAGAAGGTTTTTATTGAAAATCCTATGCTTGAACCGATATACCTTTCCCAAGGTGCAAAGCCTATAAATCAATTTCTCAGTAAATGGATCTTAAGTAGTCCAGTAACAATAGACTATACAACTTCTGAAATAAATTTCAAGGATCTGGATTTTCTTGACCTTTCTGGACATTCTATTGGAATGGTAGGTGTAAGAGTAGGAGATTTTGTATTTGCAGGAGATGGATTCTTTTCAGAGGAAGTTTTGGAAAAATATAAAGTTCCATATTTTCATGATTTTGAGAAGTTTAGGGAAAGAATGAAATTTTTAAAAGAAATGAATTTTAAATACATAGTGCCTTCCCATGGCGGTATTTATACAAAGGAAGAAGCAGATAAAATTATTGAATTGAATATTGAAATATTAAACAAGATGGAAAATAATGTATTAGATTTACTGAAGGAAGAAAAATCTATGGAAGGTATAACTGAGGGGTTGAAAATTTTACACCAGGATATCATTGTTTATACACTTATTGAAAGTTCAGTTAAGAGCCTATTAAATAGCTTGATTGAAAGAGAGCTTGTTATATATGAAGTAAAGGATGGAAAATTAAGATATAAAAAAAGTATATGATTACTTTTTCTCATAAATATTGTCTCTTAAAACTAAGTATGATTTTGTAAAAAATAATTATAGGATAAAGATATTCTGAAAGTATCTCTAATATTCTTTTTGTTAGCTCATATCTTTCTTCTAAATACTGATAAGGATATAATATGTCCTGAAAAATTTTTTTATAAATCTGGCATAACAGTAGAGAATAGAATGACCATAATCCATATATTGAGTTAGCAGATTTTCGTTCTATTTCTCTTATAATCATTCATTTTTTTCCAAGAAGTCTACATGCCTTTTGTTCTGCCTCCTCAGGATATCCCACAGAGACTACTCTATAATGGGCTGTAACACCTGGTGCTGAGTAGTCTGGGAGTCCAATTTTCCCCTTTACTTTTCCCTAAGCTACACTAACACTTTCATCAAAGAACTTTTTAAGTTTCCATGTAAGGGTACCACAATAGGCAGGGGATCCCACTATAATTCCATCATAAATTAAAAGATCTTCAGGTTTTGCACCATCCACATGTTTTACTATAACTTCTCCCCCTTCTACTTCTCTTATATCTTTTTCAATTTCTTCTAAAATCTTCTTTTGTGTTTCTAGAAACTCTATCATATAAAATAAGTACCTAAAAAAATAAAAGTAACATAAATATTTCCTTTTACAGTGAGACCAGATAAAGGGCCTAAAAGGAAATTCCATATAAAATGAATCATAATAGGTTGCCATAAATTTTTTGAAGTATTAAAGAAAGCATGCTTAAAGTCTCAATATATAATTTTATCGGAATAGATTTTATATAACCCTTTTCTGAGATTTTAGATCTAAAGTGAATAATAAAAGGGTCAAGAAATATTTAAAAATAGTCTTTATCATCATTTTTTATTGAAAAAGCTCATCTGCCTTTTCCTTTATCATTTTTCTTTTATTCATAGTCCTTTCAAAAAGCTCATCAAAAATATTTGGTAGTTTTTCTCTTAAAACTTTAACGCCCTCCTCTGTAATTCCACCTTTTGTTGCAACCCTATCTATTACCTCATTAAAAGTTATATTTTTGTCAATAAAAAGTTTTGATGTTCCATAAATAGTATACAAAATCATCTCTTTAATTTCTTCCTCTCTTAACGATCTATTATGCCTTAATGCAGATTTCATAAATTCTTCAAAAATACTTGCAAAAAATCCAGGAGCACAACTCGTTAATTCTACTGCAAGAGCAAAATCCTCCTCATCTATCCTTTTAACCTGTCCTATTTTTAAAAGTAAAGACTCAATAAATTTTTTATCCTCATCTTCTACTTTACAATTATGACATATAAGGGTAATTCCTTCTCCTATTTCAGATATAATTGTAGGAGTAATCTTTGATATCTTACCATTAAAAACCTTCTCTATATTTTTAATAGTCACCGCTCCTGCAAGAGAAATAATATGTTTTTCCTCATTGAGAATGTCCTTTATCTCAGTTAAAACTCCCTTTACTTCAGTTTGCTTTACGCATATAAAAATATACTTTGACTTACTTGCCAAATCTATGTTATTCTCAGCAATATTTATTTCTGGATATTCTTTCTTTAAATCTTCAAGCTTACTTTTTGTTCTTGTAGAGACAACAATATCCTTAGGATATAATGCTTTTTTAGATATAAAATTTTTAATAAGCATGCTTCCCATACTTCCATACCCTATAAATCCTACATACATAAAACTCACATCCCTCCTTAAAAATTTTGAGAATTTTAACATAAAATTTTAAGTCTGAAAAGCCAATAAAATCTCTTTTTAAAGTTTTTATTTAGTATTCCTGTAAAAGTATCTCTTCAAAACACTAAATTTAAAAAAAAAAACTATATCTTCACTCCTTAAATAATAATATATTATCATTTACATATTTTTGTAGGTAGTATAAAATAATTCTGTGTTATAGAGAGAAGAAAAAATGAGAGTAAAAATAAGTTTTTCAAAAAGTAGGTTTTATGATAAAAACAGAAAATTTGACTAAATATTATGGAAAAAATAGAGGTATAGAAAATCTTAATTTAGAAATCTTAGATAATGAAGTTTTTGGATATCTTGGACCCAATGGTGCTGGAAAGACAACTACTATTCGTCTTTTTTTTGGATCTCATAAAGCCAACAAGGGGAAAAGTTGAAATATTTGGTAAAAAAGTTGATAAAAATTTTTGGAATATTAAATCAAGAATTGGTTATTTGCCAGGAGAGTTACATTTATATGAGAATTTAACGGGAAAGGAGTTTTTGGGAATTTATTACATGTTTGAGGCGTAATGTTAATAAAAAGAAAATGAAAGATTTAATAGATAGATTCAATGTAGATATATTTAAACCTATTAGAGATTTATCTCAAGGAAATAAGCAAAAGATAGGGTTAATTCAAGCATTTATTCATGATCCAGATCTTATTATATTGGATGAGCCTACTTTAGGCCTTGATCCTTTTATGCAAGAAGAATTTTATAAATTAATAACAGAAGAGAAAAAAAATGGTAAAACTTTTTTCATATCTTCGCATATATTGCATGAAGTTGAAAAAATTTGTGATAGAGTAGGAATAATAAAAGATGGAAAATTAATAGCCCTTGAAGCAGTTAAAGACTTAAGAGAGAAGACTGTAAGAGAAATAGATATTTATTTTACCGAACCAGTTTCTTTAGAGTTATTTTCAAATATTCAGCAAATTAAAGATTTAAAATTAAAAGGAAACATTGTGAAAATTTATTTTACTGGAAGGATAGATCC
>JAPYWU010000101.1 GCA_028276205.1 Dictyoglomaceae bacterium
TGTTAAAGGCTAATTTTGGTGTATTTCTATCAACTATAGGAGGTATATTGATTGGAGCATTAATTGGTTTTATTAATGGTCTCCTTATAAGTAAAACAAATTTGCCTCCTTTTATTGCAACCTTAGGTACTATGAATATAGCAAGAGGATTCTGTTATGGGATTACCGGAGGATGGCCTATTAGAGATTTGCCAAGGAATTTCAATATATTAGGTCAATATGATATACCCTTTTTAGGTGTTGGAATTCCTCTTCCTGTTGTTTTCATGATAATTTTAGGTATAATAACTTCTATTTTTCTTAATAGAACATCATGGGGATATAGAATCTATGCAGTTGGTGGAAATGAACAAGCTGCAAGATTATCTGGTATTAATACTGGAAGGGTAAAAATTCTTGTTTATGTTTTATGTGGAGTTTTAACTGCAATAGGAGGAATATTAATGACTGCAAGATTGGGAGTAGCAGCTCCTACAGCAGCTACTGGATATGA
This sequence comes from Dictyoglomaceae bacterium, assembly GCA_028276205.1. Lineage (GTDB taxonomy): Bacteria > Dictyoglomota > Dictyoglomia > Dictyoglomales > Dictyoglomaceae > Dictyoglomus. The sequence continues at coordinate 494 of JAPYWU010000101.1, forward strand.
GTTAGATGTGATTGCTGCAGCTGTTATAGGAGGAGCTTCTCTTACCGGTGGAGAAGGTACTGTTTTAGGAGTAATTATAGGTGCAGCAATAATGCAAGTTTTAAGAACTGGTATGGTACTTTTAGGTTTTCCAGCTTACTGGCAACCATCAGCTATCGGTGCAATAATAATTGCTGCTATTATATTTGATCAATATAGAAAAAAGAAAATGGGAATAATTAGATAAAGAGATTATAAGGAGTTATGGGAGGGGGGATTCGGTGGGAGATATAATTTTTGTAGAAAGGGGGAAAATTTGTGGGGCTCAAAGGTAATTTACAAAGTATTCCTTTATGGGAGATTCTTCAGACTATCTCTATAGGTAAAAAAACAGGAAGATTGGAGATAGATAATGGAAGTAAGAGGGCTGAGATATTTATAGATAATGGAAAAATTGTAAATGTAAGATCAGGGTTTATTGAAGGATATGATGCATTATTAGGTATTGTATTATGGAACAAGGGGGATTTTGTTTTTTATCCTGAGGAAAAAACTTCTCAAAAGCTTTTAAATTTAGATCCTTTAGAAGTGCTTATAAATGTGTCAGTTTATATAGATTTAATAAATTATCTTGGTGATTTTATATTGTTGCCAGTAAGAGTAGATGGTTTAGCTTTAGAAGAAGAAGTTATATCTTCGGCTTTTGATGGTATCTTAAAGGTTAGAGATGTAATTTTGAATTCTCCCCTGGGAGAGTATAGAAGCTTGGAGATAATTAAAAAACTTTTAAAAGAGAAAAAGTTAATATTTCCTGAGGAGGATAGTAGAGTCTTTCTTCTATATACTTTCTGGAGACGTTGGAGATATCTCTTGAAAGAAGGAAACAAAATAGGGGTAAATGAAAGGAATCTTAGAAAGGTTATTAAAGATTTTGTTTCAGGTATGCAAGAAGAGCTTTCATTTATTATAGAAGATATAACGTCTTCAGATAATGTTTCTTGGCATTACTTTTATAGAAATATTGTAAAGTTTCCTGAGAGTAAGATAGAGGTATTTTTTAGAGAGGCTTTTGAGGTTTTGAACAAGCAGATAAAAATGCCTTCTGATAGAAAAAAATTGGAACAATTTTCTATTTTATTGGGTGAAAAAGGTGATAATATATATGTTTCTGTTAATAGAAATCTAGATACTAATGAGTTGATAGTCTCATTGTTTTTTAATGGGGAGAGATCTTTAAAACAAGTATTTCATTATTCTTTGCTTGATAAAATAGAAACCCAATCTATAATTGTGGATTTAATCACAAATAAATATTTAATTGATGTATCAGAAGATAAAAAGTTGGATTTAATTCATTCCTTTTATATATTCTGGAGAAGATTTTTAAGAGAAATGAAAGAGAAAGGCTTAGATAATGAGCTAATAGAAATTTATAGAAATTATATTGATAGTTCTATTTTGGATATCAGATTTATGTTTTCTCATGTAATTGAAGGGTATGTACCAAATTTTGCTTATTTTGATAAAGAAAAGGAAAAATATTCAGAAGGAGAAATAGCAGAATTTATAAAAGGTGGAATTGACTTAATCTTTAATGAGATGAAAAAGAAAATAGGAGAGACTGATTTAAAAGTCTTATTGCAAAAAATCTTAGAGGAGATTAAAATATTGAATCCAAGAAATGTGGAAAAGTATGCTATGGTAGTATAAGGTTTAAATAAATGATAAGAAAAATAAAGTTTTTTATATTTATATTTTTATCTTTAGGTTATCTTTTTAATATAACTTTCTCTTTCACCTTTGCTGTCATTGGAGATCGGGCAGGAAGACCTGTAGATGGCATATTTGAAAAAAATCTCTCTAGAATTCTAGAAAAGAAGCCAGATTTTATAATTCAGCTTGGAGATATTCTTGTGGAGAGTAGCGATAAGGAGTATGAATATGTGAAGAATTTGTTTAAAAATGTCCATATTCCTATATATTTTGTACCTGGTAATCATGATCTTAAAGGTGATCCCGGTGGTAAGAAGTTTCAAGCATTTACTGGTAGACCCCTTTATTACTATTTTGATTTTGAAAATGCAAGATTTATTATTTTGAATAATTCTTCGGGAAAATTGGGAAAGGATCAAAAACAGTGGCTTGTTGATGTTCTTAAAAATACGGATAAAAAATATAAATTTGTTTTTATGCATCAACCAGTCATATCTCCAGGAATTTTCTTTCTTTTTCATAAAGCAGATCCTATAGAATCAAAGGAGTTAATGCAGATATTTGAGAAGTACAAGGTAAATTATGTATTTTCAGGGCATATACACATGTATTATAGAAAGGTTATAAATAATGTGGTATATATAATTTCTGGAATAGGTGGGGCAAGGCCCTATGTTTCATCAGATTTAGATGAAGGAAAACCCCACTTCATTCTAATAGAGGTAAAGGATTCGGGAATTAGGGAAGAGGTAATAAGGCTGGAATGGTAAATTCTATATATTTAATACCTTTTGGCCTTTGCCTATTTCTATAATATTATTTATGACCTTTTCAAATGTATATTCCGCATTATAAAAGGTATCTTCTATATTTTTTTCTTTAGATAAATAGTAAGCAAAAATAGAAGAGAGAACGCAACCTGTACCGTGTACATTTAGGTTTTGTCTATAAATTTTTGGATAAAAAATAAATTTTCCACTTGTATATAGTATGTCATAGACCTTGTTATTTATGGGAATATGTCCACCCTTTAATAGAATATTTTTTATGTTAAATTGTTTATTTAAATCATAAATAGCCTTTTTCATATCTTCTAAAGTCTTTACTTCAGTGTTTAAAAGTGTCTCTGTTTCAGGAATATTCGGGGTTATAATGGTACATAAAGATATTAATTGAGCTAAGCTTTGTAAACTATTTTTCTTTAGTAGTTTTGTGCCTCTTGTTGGTTTAATTATTGGATCAAGAACAATATTTTTTAATCTATATTTTATTATGATATCTATTATTGCATTAATAATTTTCTCTGAATACAGAGCTCCTATTTTTACTGCATCAATTTCTTCCACATCATTTATTAAATGTTCAAGAGATTTCACAAAATATTTGGAATTTATTTCGTAAACTCTATATACTCTTTGAGTATCTTGAATAGTAAGACACGTGGGTACTCCTAAAGCATAGCCATTGAGAAAATGGATAATTTTTGTGTCTAATAGAAGACCTGCCCCACCTGTAGGATCATATCCTGATATTATGAGTATCTTTTTTTTATGAGCTATTCTTGATGGCACAGAGATCACCACACATAGTGCATGTGTTAATTGATAAGTTCTTTCTATATTCTTTTGCTTTATCAGGGTCTATAGATGTATTTATAATTTTTTCCCAATCTAAATTTTTTCTTGCTAAAGCCATTGTATAGTCTTTTTCTACACTCTTTTTAAATCCTTTCACCAGGTTAACACTATGAGCTGCTATTTTAAAGGCTATTATTCCTTCTTTTACATCTTCTATATTTGGTAATCTTAGATGCTCTGCAGGAGTTACATAACATAAAAAATCAGCCCCATTCAAACCTGCAATTAGTGCTCCCATGCTTCCCGATATATGATCATATCCTGCTGCAATATCGGTAGTTAGAGGACCGAGAACATATAATGGGAAATCATGGCATATCTTTTTTATGGTCTTTATAGTATAGGGTATTTCATCTGCTTTCATATGTCCAGGACCTTCAATAATTACTTGTACACCATAATTATGGGCTATTTCTGCTAATTTACTTACTTCTAATGTTTCCTCAAACTGTAAATAATTACCTGAGTCAAAAATACATCCAGGTCTAAATGCATCACCAATGCTTATGGTTACATCATATTTTTTTAGTATCTTTAGTACCTCTTCAAAGTATTCATAGTAAGGATTTTCAGATTGATTTTCTATCATCCATTTATATATCATAGATCCCCCACGAGATACTATGTTTAAAATTCTATGTGATTTTTCTAATTCTTTTGCTAACCTTAAGTTTATTCCCGCGTGTATAGTTACGAAATCTACTCCTGAATCTGCATGCTCTTCTAAAACCTCGAGAAAATCCTTTGGCTTTGTCTTAATAAAATTCTTTACACGAGTTGCTATATCATAAACTGGTACACTCCCTATTAAAAAACTAAATTCTCTTACTAATTTTTCTCTAAAGGGTTTTGCATATTTACCACAAGAAAGGTCCATTACCGATTCTACATTGTATTTTTCACATATTTCAGCCTTCTTTAATTCCAAATCAAAACTTGAAAAATCTGATGTTACGCCAATATTAGCGTTTATCTTTATACTACAACCATCTCCTATAGCATAATATTTATTTCTTTTTCTTTTTTTATTAGCTGGAACCACAATTTTCCCTTCTTTTATTTTTCTAATAAACTCCTCTATAGTTGGGATTTCTTCATTTTTATATGCTATTTCTATTTCCTCAGGAATTAAATTTATTCTTAATTTTTCAAGAATTGTTTGTTCCATTTTTGTAAACCTCCATGATCTTCATGAGATTTTTTATTTTTTCTTTAATATTAGATGAAGATACGATCTCACTTACCATGGCTATACATTTTCCTCCATTTTCTAAAACTTGCTTTAAATTGTTTTCTTTAATACCTCCTATTGCTACTACTGGGATCTTTATATTTATATCAGCCCATTTTAGAATCTCTATTCCGATTGGAGGATGGGGTTTTTCTTTTGTAAAACTTTCAAAAATTGGTCCAAGGCCAATATAATCAGCTCCTTCTTTCTCAGCTTTTTTGGCTTGTTCTTTATTATGAGCAGTAACTCCTATAATAAATTCCTCTCCTAAGAATTCCCTTGCTACTTCTATAGGATAATCATCTTGACCAATATGTACTCCATCTGCCTCAACAATTTTTGCAAGGTCCAAATGATCGTTAACTATCAAAATGGCATTAAATTGTAGGGTAAGTTCTCTTAAAATTAATGCTTC
>JAPYWU010000102.1 GCA_028276205.1 Dictyoglomaceae bacterium
TCAAAAAGCGTAGGATGCATAATATCTATTTTATACCAATAATTTTGAACCTTCTACCTAACAGCCAAAGCCCATTTTTTGTTACCTCAAACGAAGATTTTGGGTCCTATTTCTTGAGGAAGCTACTATGCCTTGCCCTTCCCTTTCTTTTGTGGCTTTAAATAATTAATGAGACACTCCTAATCAGCTTGAAAGATTAGCAAAAGGAATAAAAAGGAAGATAAAGGTAATGGAGGTATTTCCGGATGAAGGATCAGTGGAAAGATCATTCTATTTGTTTTTAAAAGAGCTGAATGAGAGGTTAAACTTAAGGAGGTTAAGGGGGTTTAAGGAGATTGAATCGGGGAACTACCATGCCTCTCCTGGAGAAATTTTTACACAATAAAAAGGACACTATGGGGAATAATTTCCCCAAATGAGGAAATCATAATTAAAGAGAATCTAAGATTTTGTGGATTAATTTTTCAATATCTTTTGAGAGTTTGCTTTCTGAAAATTTTAAAAAAGGGACTCCTGCTTTTACAGAGGCAAGGATTTCTTCAGAAAAAGGGATCATTCCTATAATTTCAATGTTTAATTTTTCAAGATCCTTAGCTATATTCTTACTCATCTCTATGTTTAAATCATATTTGTTAATAATGACTTTTATTTCAACTTTAAAATGTTTGGCAAGGTCAATAACTCTTTTTAAATCATGAAATCCCGATACTGTTGGTTCTGTTATTGCAAGAGCAAGATCAACCCCTGTCATTGATGCCATAACAGGGCATCCAACACCAGGTGGTCCATCAATAATAATAAAATCCGCACCATTCATTTCAACAATTTCTTTAGCAATCTCTCTTAATTTTGTAACAAGCTTCCCTGAGTTTTCTTGAGCAATGCCAAGTTTTGCATGAACCATTTTACCATAATCAGTATTTGAAATAAAATAACTTCCTGATATTCTATCTTTAATAATAACAGCAGAGGTAGGACATACATAACTACAGATAGTACAACCTTCACAAGAAAATTCATCAATTTGAAAATCCTCTGTTATAGCGGAAAATTGACATACTTCCTTACAGGCTCCACAAGTTGTGCATTTCTCTTCATCAATAAAAGCGATCTTACCACCAATAAATTCAAAGGATTGTTCAATTTTGGGATGCAAAATTAAATGAAGATTGGCTGCATCAACATCGCAATCAACAATAACTTTGTTTGGTAATGAAACAGCTAAACAACCTGTAAAAAAGGTTTTTCCTGTTCCACCCTTTCCACTTATTACTAAAATTTGTTTCATTTTTTAAAATCTTTTATTAAAGTAATAAGTTTTTGAAATTTTTCTTTATATTTAGGCATGGCAACTACTAAAGGCACTCCTTTAGAATAAAGTTCAGCAATTTCCCTTTTAAAAGGTATTTTCATTAAAATGGGAAGATTATTTTTTTTACAGAAATCTTCAATAATTTTATCATCTTCAGATTTATTAATTACTACACCTGAAGGGAGTTTTAATGCCTTAGTGACTTCATAAGCAAGTTCAAGATCATGTAGTCCAAAAGGAGTGGGTTCTGTAACAAGAAGGCAAAAATCAGAACCTTTAATAGCAGAAACTGTAGGACAAGTTGTTCCTGGTGGTGCATCAATTATAGCTATTTTATCAGGTTTTATAAAACTTTTTGCTTTTTCAATCACTTTAGGAGCAAGCACTTCTGATATGTTAAGTTTTCCTTCTACAAATTCTACATTTTCCTTATAACCTATTGTAATTTCACCAATCTCTCTATAACCTTGATTCATAGCCCTTTCAGGACAAAGTAAAATACACCCCCCACATCCATGACACAGATGAGGAAAGAGTAAAACATCTCCGGTTGAATTAAATTTTAGCACAGCAAGAGCATTATAGACACATATTTGACTACAGTAACCACAATAATTACATTTATTTTTATCTACTTCAGGAATGAGAGTTTTTACTTTAATTTTTTCTTTAATTTCTGGATTCAAAAATAAATGAACATTTGGTTCTTCTACATCGCAATCAATTATTTGTGAGTTTTCAATGCTTAAGGCAAGAGAAACTGCAACAGTAGTTTTTCCTGTACCGCCTTTTCCGCTGGCAACTGAAATAATCATAGTATCACTTCGAAATATAGAAATCCGGATAATATGTTAAAAAAATTTTTAAATTCAGTAAAACTATAAAAAGTAGCATAGCTATAAAAGGAATGTCTTTTTTTCTTCATAAAGTTTTCCAAGTTCATGTTCTTTAAAAACTTTGCAAATGATAATTTTATTCTTCTTTTTAAAATCCTTTTAGCTCCAAGCATAGTTTTCACTAAATTTTCAACAAAACTTAATGTAACAATCCAGAGAGCCTATTTTTCAGCAAAAGCTGAAAAAGGGTAGGGTATATTTTTATATTGGTCCATCTTAGTTCTTAAAAGAAAGATGAGTTCCCACTCCAGCTTTTATAAATCTTTCTCCAAAATTTTCTTCAAAAAGCTTTCGTGCAAGTTCTCCCGTGCAATGAGAAGAAGCAATATATTTTACATTTTTTGATTTTAAATAGCTTATTAATTCCAAAATTTCTTTTTTATTTTTATACATCAGATGAAGACCACCTAATAGAGCAAGAATATTTTTTTTAACTATAGAGGTTGCTCTTTCAATGATTTTTTCGACTCCAGGATGGGCGCACCCTGTAATAATTATCAGACCTTCCTTAGTGTTTATAATTAAAGAAACTTCTTTTATTTTTTCCCCAAGCTCTCCTGTAAGATAAACTTCTTCTGTTATTTCTAAAGGTTCAGAGGAAACTTTTTTAAGTTTGGCATAGGGCAAAAGGGCTTTTACTCCATTATAAAAAGAATCTCCTACATAAATTTCAATTTGACTATTTAATTCTACCGCTTCTTTTAATCCACCTGAGTGATCTTCATGAGCATGAGAAATAACAATTTTTGAAATTAAATCAGATTTAATTTCTGCTTTTTGAATATTTTTGATAAGTTTCTGCCCATCAGCACCTGTATCAAAAAGGATTCCTTCTTCATCTTTTTTTATAAAACAACTGTATCCCCAACCTGTTTCAAAACCTTCCTCAGCAGGATAGTTATCAAAAAGCACAGTTAAATCAACAATCATACTTTTATGGACTCTACAATTTTGCTAATTATTTCTGAAAAAGCCTTTGCAGGTGCACTATCTGGATAATAAATCATTATAGGTTTTCCATCATCCCCTGAAGAAACAATCTTTGGATCCATTGGGATTTTCCCCAAAAAAGGAACTTTGTATTCCTGAGCAAGTTTTTCTGCTCCTCCGGTTTTAAAGATTTCTACCACCTCTCCACAACGAGGACAAACAAATCCACTCATATTTTCTATTATACCGAGTATTGGAATTTTAAGTTCAAGACAAAACCTTACTGATCTTCGAACATCAGCTAAAGCAACATTTTGTGGGGTTGCTACAATTACAGCTCCATCAACCTTATTAAGGAGTTGAACAATTGATATTATTTCATCTCCTGTCCCTGGAGGGGAATCAACTATTAAATAATCAAGCTCTCCCCAATCAACATCTTTTAAAAATTTTTCAATTATTTTATGTTTTAAAGGCCCTCTCCATATAATTGGGATATCTACTTCCCCAGTAAAAAAACCAATAGACATTACTTTCAAATTATCAAGAGCTACTATTGGGGAAATTTCTTGATTATTTGCTAAAGAAAGAAAGCTCTGTATACCAAGCATATTTGGAATATTAGGACCGTGAATATCAATATCAAGAAGCCCAACTTGAAATCCTTTTTGCGATAATCCTACAGCAAGATTTGTTGAAACAGTGCTTTTGCCAACCCCTCCTTTCCCTGAAAGGACAATAATTTTTTTCTTTATTTTACTTTGAAAGCTATTTCCTTCTATCATTTAATTTCCTTCTTAACTTTATTTATTGCATCTATTACTTTACCTTTAGCTTCTACAATTTTTATTCCTGCTGATATTATAACCCTTTCTGCACTAGGACCCACCTTTCCTGTTATTAAAATTTTAGTTCCCTTAGAGGCAACAAATTGAGCAGCCTGTGTTCCAGCTCCCTTAGAAGCTTCTCTCCAGGGATTTTCAACTACCTCATATTGATTTGTTTCTGTGTCATAAAAAATAAAATATTTACAACGCCCAAATTTTGGATCAATTTCTGATTCTAAATCCTTACCTTGAGAAGTAATACAAATTTTCACGATTCCTCCCACGTCCTTTTTTAATAGTAAAGGACATTTAATTAATGTTTTCTTTCATGTTCACAAAGACTTTAGCCAAAAGTTTTTGTTTAAAATTTCGCTATCTTTGATATCAAATATTTTAAAACCTAAACATCTTGCAAAATGTTAGCCACAAAATCTCCCTTTGCTGTAATTATATCTTATTTTTATTTTAAAGCTTTTCATATTTTTTTAATTATTTTTTAACTTCCAAAAATTGTTGGTGCTGAGTACTTATGAGTTCCTTCAATTACTTCAATTCCTGCGTTCTCTTTTACAGCTGAAATAATCTCATCCTTTCTTTTGCAAAACTTCATTATACAAGGTTCCAATATGAAGAACATCAACATTTTATTTCAAGGCTGCAAGCTGCAATTTTAAAAGAGCAAGGCTGGCTACTGCTCTATTTCCATTTCCTTCACAGCCTCCACAGTCCATAATTCCAACAATGGCAGAATCCCCATTTTTATAACGATCAAACTCTCCTTCTTTACGCATAAAAGAAACTAAACATTTTGCATCACCAGGGCATAAATTCTGGTTACTAAGCATCGAACATTTAAGTATGGCAATTCTTTTCATATCCCCCTCCTGATAAAAATAATTTTGAGAGAAAGGTTCCGGACTGAAATTATTTTTCTTTTTCAATTTCGCTCAAACGTTTCTCAATTGCTTCAAGATTTTTCTTTAAAATTTCTGCTTCCTGCCTAAGTAGTTCTGCTTCATCTCCAAAAGAAGCTCCTCCGAAAAAAGGTACTCTCCTAAACCATCTCGATCTCCAACCTCTTCCAAATCCTCCAAACCATTTACACCAACCTCTCCAACCTCTTCCTCTCCCCCCACCTAAACCTAATCCTGGTCTTGGATTCATACATCCAGGAACGTAAGAACAAGAACAAAGTCCTAAACCTCTACCTGTTTTTGGACCCAATCCAAGAGGTCCAGTTCTGTCTCCCCAAGGCATCTTTTCATCCCCCCTTTTTGTTTGTCTATAATGAAAATAATTTTCAATTTAAAATTTAACACTTTCTTTTAAAAAGTCAAGTTCATAACTTTAATTTGTCGTTACTATTTTGAAATGTCACATTTAATTCCTAATTTGAAATGTCACATTGAGAGGGTATCCTCCCTGTATCTTCAGGGAGGTGATAGCAATGAAAACATGTCAGATTTCGGGGGTTGAA
>JAPYWU010000103.1 GCA_028276205.1 Dictyoglomaceae bacterium
TCCTCTCTTAATTATTCTATAGGAACTCTTATCTTCTTTGGAGAACTTGCCTTAGGTGGCTTAATCATATTTTATAATCAAATAACATTTGGTGATTTAATAGCTACAGTTCAGCTTATGGGTCCTATCTTTTGGTTTTTTGGAAATCTAGGAAACTTTATAATAAACCTTCAAACATCCTTAGCAGGAGCTGAAAGAGTATTTGAAGTATTGGATCTACCTTCAGAGAAAGAAGAAATAGAAAGGGAAAGAAAAGAAATAGTAAAAAATAATAGTGAGATAATTAGATTTGAAGATGTACACTTTTCATATGATGGGGATGAAGAAGTGTTAAAAGGCATATCCTTTTCTATTGATGAAAAAATAAAAGTTGCTTTTGTGGGTGAGACTGGAGGTGGAAAAAGTACTATATTTAAACTCCTTTTAGGATTCTATAAAGATTACCAAGGGAGTATATACATATATGGCAAAGAATTGAGGAATTATTCAATAGATGAACTCAGAAATCTCATTTCTTATGTACCACAAGATGTGTATCTTTTTAATGATACCATATTAGAAAATGTGAGATATGGAAAACTGGACGCAAAAGAAGAGGATGTTATAAATGCATTAAAATTAGCTAATGCATATGAATTTGTAGAAAGACTTCCAAATGGCATATATACAAAGGTAGGTGAAAGAGGTATATCCCTATCAGGTGGACAAAGACAAAGAATTGCCATTGCAAGAGGGATTCTTAAAAATTCTCCCATACTTCTTTTAGATGAGGCTACATCTTCTCTTGATTCAGAATCAGAAGAATTAGTAGTACAAGCTTTGAGGAACTTAATGAAAGATAAAACCACATTAATTATTGCCCATAGACTCTCTACTATAGTAGATGCAGATAGAATAATAGTAATAGATGATGGAAAAATAATAGAAGAAGGTACCCATGAAGAGCTTATATCTCTTAATAGTAAATATAAAGATCTATGGGAAAAGAGCTTTAAAGATAGCCATATAAAAGATACCTTAGATGTGCATAGCTAAATTTAAATTATGCACTCTATCTTTTCATACTCTCCCTCTCTTAAATAAAGAGAATATGGGTACTCAAGTACTTCTTTATCTATCTCTTCCTTTTCTCCATTTCTTTTATACAATATATATTTTTTTACTTTTATATCCTTTTCAAACAGGTCTTTCCTTTCTTGATTTATAAAATATATGAGAGTATTAAAAAACCTTATAACAAAAGTATTTTTGGGTACAAATATCTTCTCCTCTTTTCCATTTCCAAAATATGTTACCTCATTATCTTCTAATGTAAATAGGAAGTTAGGAATTGAGGGTTCTGGTTTAAAACAAAGTCTATTATTTTCATCAAGATAAAAGGGATTTTTCCCTAAGGTAATAAGAATAAGCATGTTATAAAATTCCGCCGTGCTTCCAGAAAGTCTTGCTGAAAAACCAGCCCCATGAAGATTTTCATCAGGGTTTGCACTACTTACAATAAAAGAGACGTTTTCAAATATACTTCTTTTATATACTTCAGGCTTCATAAATGGTACAAGACAATTTTTCATATCTTCATAGTAAGCATTAAATTCTTTAGATCTTAAAATTTCTAAAAGATATTTATACTCAAGATGGAGAAATATACTTTCATTTTCAAGCCACCCCGGAAGAAAAGCCTTTATCCTTCCAATTTCTAATGGAGCATCTTTTAATGATTCATTCACTTTATACATCCTCAATTTTCTATCATAAAGATTGCTTTCTTTTATTCTCTTAATTATCTCTCTCCTTTTACCAGATTCTTTTTCTACTTTTAAATAATGTACTTGACCTTCAAGAAATAAAGGTAATTCTCTTCTCTCAAATCTTTTAGGTTTTATTACCTTTTTACCTTCTTTTTCCACAATTTCATAATCCACCAGATCATAATAGAAATAAGTATGATATAGACCTTTATCTTGGATAAGTGCCTTTTCGAGCCCTTTCTCTATTTTTTCCAGAAAGATCTTCAATATATTTGAAATATCAGAAAGTTTTATTGTTATCTCCTCTCCCCTTATCCCTAATCTTGTTTTCTCCCTGAAAATCTCCCTTAATTTTGAGCTTTCATCCCAAAAAATAAAATTAGATATTTCACCATTGAGATTTTTCTTTGTAATTTCAAAAAGACCATTAATTAAATCCATAACCTCAATTGGGATTTTTATCTCTCTATGTGATAGATGATATTTATCTATCCATCCTATTATTAAAAGGATTAACCTTTTAAGTTCAAAGGTCTCATTTACTGATGAACCAAAAAGTCCAGGAAGCCCATTTAAAGCATCATTCCAACCTGGTTTTCCAGCCTCCATCTCTATTCCCACATTATCAGGATCAAGAGATGAATATTTTACTACTGCAAGGGTGATCAATTTAGATATCAAGTTAGTATAATATATATCTCCTTTACCATATTTTGTCCTTACTTTATTTGGTTCTATCTTCCTGGATTTTATGAGTTTTTCCTTTTCTTCATCCCTCTTTAGTGATCTATACTGTCTTACACCTTTATCTGTTAAAACATATCTTTCCTCTCTTGGTAAAACAATTTCTGAGTTATCATAATAGGTAAAGATATTTAAATCTAAAAGTAGATTAGCCATTTTATCTGGAAAGACTGATTCATAACTTTCTATAAGGTCTAAATTGTATAACCAATGATCAATCCAATATCCTTCTCCGTGTTCTGCATCTTCTATCTTTTTAGAATTTGTGAGGAGAAAAGATATAAACTCTATTAAATCTCCCTTTTTCAATCTATAGTTGTATTTTTCAAGAATTCTTATTACATCATAGGGTATAAAAGGATTTTTAAAGATTTCATAAAGCTCTTTTTCTATTTCTTCATCTAGCCAGTCCCTTAATTGATTTAATTTTTCTTCTGATAGCAAATATTTAATTCCCTTAATTACAAGAGGATTATATCCATCCAGTTGAATAAGATTTACAAAATACCATATATTAAAATAATCTACCTTTGGATTGAAATATATATCATTTCTTCTATTTTGATTTATATCTCTGTAATTGGCATTACCCTGAGAAAAATAATTAGCTTCAAGTCTAAAAAAGTTATAATCTCTCTCTAAATCTCCATGTTTTCTTGAAAAAAGATAAATAATATCTTTCTTTCTATCATACTCTAAAGTAATAGGAAGACCACCTCTTAATATATTGTCAAGAAAACTTTGTTTAGCATAAGAATTAAATTCTTTTGAAGAACTATAAACAAAAGAATTATCAATTATACTCCTTATAAGAATTTCATTCTCTTTTGCCTTTCTTTCAATAAATTCCTTCTTAGTATATCTTTTAATAATTGAATTAAGCCTTTCCACAGAGTCGGCTCTTCCCATAATAGATATAATCATTTTCTCCTCATTGGGTAAAATGGAAACTGGAGAATAAGAGAAGGCAGATGGAGTCCTATTCCCATAAAATACAGATTCTACCTTAAAATCTCCCTTTACAAAATTAAATGGATAAGAGAAATCATCTGCAGGATAAAATATCAAGGTAGGATCCACAATTACAGGAAGAAGTTTATTATCTTCTTCAAAAGAAAAATAAAAATGTCCCTCTTTTATAACTTTTACTTCAGTTACATCTTGAAAGGTTGTATATAATCTATAGAAGGGTGCATTATTTTCTAAATTATCAATTCTATACCATGCTTCTATTGTTCTGGACATATTTTTCATAACTTCATTTGTTAATCCATAAGGCAAAAATTGAGGTATTCCATCGATAACCTCCATATCTACCTTTTTATCACCAAGGTTCTTAATAGTTAGCACTCTTATTAAAGCTCCTATAGGCTCATTGGGAAGAGTGAAATAATTAACTTTACATGCCATATGAAGAGTTTTATTTTCCTCATATATAGTAAGATCATAGGGTGTTATACTCATAAAGTTTTCTCTTTCATATTTTTGATTTTCAGTAGATTCTCTAAAAGGCTCATAGATATTATCATTCATTTTAATAAAAGTTCTGAATCCATATATTGGAGTCAATCTATAAGCCTTATTAGCAGGATGAAATTCAAGAACAGCACCGTCCTTACTCTCAAAACCAAAGCTTGCAACACATTGTCCTCTATTGACATAAAAACACCACATAGGGATTCCAAGAGTTCCGGATATACCAGGAAGAAAACTGGAAAAAGGATATGCAAAGTTATAATTATAGATATTAAAGGTTAAATCTTTATCTTTATCTACCTCATATCTAACTTTATTTTTCATATTAACCTCCAAAATTATAATTTGTTTCAAACTAAAACTTATTATATAACGTATTTATTTTAGAATCAACAAAAATTTTTTATAATAGAAAACAAAAACTACTCATTTAAGAAACTATAACACTGATCTTGTTTCAAAAGCTCCTCATCTTCCAAGACAGGGTGAAACTGTCTTGGGATGTCCTTTTAAAATGGGACCTGGTGGAAAAGGATCAAACCAAGCAGTATGTTATGCAAGATTAGGAGCAGAAGTCTACTTTATAGGATGTGTAGGTAACGATAATTTTGGAGAGATGGCAAAAGATTTCTTACTGGAATAGCCTTAATAATAGTAGATGATAAGACAGGTGAAAATATGATTGTAGTAGCTCCTGGAGCAAACATGGAAGTTACTATTGAACAAATAAAAGATCTGAAAGATGTTATTATGAATTCGGATGTAATCCTATTACAATTAGAAATCCCAATAGAAACAGTATCCTATATATTGGATTTAGTTTCCAAAAAAGAAAAACCATTATCAATATTGAATCCTGCTCCTGCAAGAATTTTAGATAAAGATATTATAGAAAAAGCTGATATTGTAACTCCTAACAGAAATGAATTAGAGGTTATAACAGGTATAAAAATTGAAACCTTAGAAGATGTAAAGAAAGCCTCAAGAGAACTAATCTCTTATGGAGTAAAAGGGGTAATTGTTACTCTTGGGAAAGATGGTGCCTTTGTAGTATGGGATGGAGAATATAAACATGTACCCCTAATTAATCTCTCAATTTTACTTACTTTATACAGCTTAGATGATATCGTAGAATAAGGACTATAAGGATATAGCATTATTAAAACATCTGATCTTTTTCAAAAAATTGTTATATAATATAATAAATTCTTTTCATTAGGGGTGTATCATGAAAAAAATATTTATTATTTTTTCCATTTTTTTCCTCTTAATATTTTCCTTTTCCTTATCCATGGATGATAATACAGCGATAATATCTGCAAGCAATAATGCCTTTGGTATTGATCTTTATAAAAAACTGATTACTGAAGAAAAAGGAAATATTTTTATATCGCCCTATAGTATATCATCTGCTTTAGCTATGACATATGCAGGCGCACGAGGAAATACAGAAAAG
>JAPYWU010000104.1 GCA_028276205.1 Dictyoglomaceae bacterium
CTACCTCCTTTAGAAGAGCCCTTTTGCTTTTAAACTTAATTGAAAATGAATTAATACTAAAAGAAAAAAGATCTGATCTAAAAAAGATCATTCTTAAAGTAATGAAAGAGAATGACAAATATTGGATTAAGTATTATAAAGAAGAAAATTTAGATATAGATATTTTTTATAGCTTATTAGATAGAATAAGATATTACTGGGAATTTCCTGAAATTAAAAAAGCCCTTCAAACTTTATTAGACAATCTTTCTGAAAATATAGACATGCGATTTATTTATCAATATTTTTATGATGAATATTACCTAATAAGAGAGGGAGTAATTAAAAATACAGCAATAGATATCATAAAATACGAAATTAAAAAGACCTTAGAGGACTATCACTATGCAATTCACATATAAGTTTTTAAAACTTCTCTATCTACTACTCCCTCCATAGGTCCCTTCTTTGTTACACTTAAAGCTCCAATAATATTTGCCAACTTTAATGCCATATTAATATCATAACCTTGCAATATACTTGCTATAAATCCTGCATCAAAACAATCTCCTGCACCTGTAGGATCAACCTCTTCTACTGGATAAGGATCAACCCTATAATATTTTCCTTCATAATAAGCTTCTGCTCCCTTTTTACCTTTCTTTATAACAATAATCTTTACTCCAAAATCTCTTAGCCTATTTATAGCATCTTCCATATTTTGAGAATCAGTTATAGTCAAAATTTCCTTCTCTCCTGACATAACTATACTTGTTTTAGAAAGAATATATTGAAGAGTGTTTAAATATTCTGGAGATAAACCCAATTCAACCCTAATATTAGGATCAAAAGATATGATTTTCCCAAAAGAATAGGCTAAATCAATAGCCTTTATTATAGTATCTTTAACATTTTTGCTTATTGCCAAAGAACACCCCATAATATGCAGACATTTTATACTTTTTACCAAATCCTCTGTAATATCTTCTGGAAAAATCTGACTTCCTGCTGAATAAGGGAGATGAAAAATAAATTTTCTTTCTCCATTTGAAAAATATGTAACAAAGGCAATACCAGTGATATATTCCTTAGTCCTTTTTATTAAACGACCATCTACACCATCATTTATCAATCTCCTATAAACCATTTCCCCAAAATCATCTTCACCTATACACCCTATTATTCCTCCCTTAAGGCCTAATCTTACTATCTGATCAATAAATATGGCAGGAGCACCACTTGGATAAGGTCCTAAAAACTCACCAGGATGTAAAAAATCCTGATCTATCCTTTTTGCCATCATCTCTACCAGAATCTCACCTATAGTCAAAACATCAAGTTCCATATTATCTATCTCCCTAATCTTGATTTTATGTTTAATTATATCTCAAATTCCACACAATATATGGTATAAATTATGATATAATCTTAAAATGCAAAGAAATATATAGGAGGAGTATATGTGTCTTGGAGTGCCATTAAAGGTAGTAGAAATTAGAGAAAATAATACTGCTCTTGTAGATATGGGAGGTCCTACTCTTGAGATAAGCACTATCTTTACTCCTGAGGTAAAGGTAGGAGATTATGTTTTAGTACATGCTGGCTTTTCTATTAGTATTCTAAGCGAAGAAGAGGCCAGCGATATATTCTCTGCCTTAGAAGAGATTGAAAAATAAAGTGGATATTAGAGAATTAGTAGAAAGAATAAAAAAGATTTCAAAAAAAGAGATAAATATAATGGAGTTTTGTGGTACTCATACTCATGAAATCTTTCGTTATGGAATTAGACAACTCTTACCTGAAAATATTCATTTATTATCAGGACCTGGCTGTCCTGTATGTGTAACTTCAGAAGAAGATATTGATTACATAATAGAACTTGCCCAAAATTATGATTTAAGCATTATAACCTTTGGAGATCTGGTAAATGTGCCAGGAAATAATGGCAGTTTAAACTACCTAAGAGCCAAAGGTAAAGAGGTAATCGTAGTATATTCTCCTTTAGAATCTATAAATATAGCTAAACAAAATCCAAATAAAAAATATTTACTTATAGGTATAGGTTTTGAAACTACCGCCCCTAATTTAGCTTTTACTTTAATAAAAGCTAAGGAGGAAAATATCAAAAATCTATATTTTCTCTCATTACATAAACTAACACCTCCTGCCATGAAAGCTATCCTTGATATGGGAGAAATTAAAATTGATGGAATTATTGGTCCTGGTCATGTATCTACAATAATTGGGAGAAAGGGATGGGAAGGACTATTTAACGAGTATAAGATTCCTTTTGTAATAATGGGGTTTAAACCTGAAGAAATATTATATGGAATATACCACTTAGTTAAAATTATAGAAGAAGAAAAACCAGCTCTTATAAACGCCTATGAGAAAAGTGTAAAAGAGGAGGGAAATAAATCCGCATTAGAATATATGTATAAAGTATTCAAAAAGGGAAGTGCCAGTTGGAGGGGTTTAGGTATTATAGAAGATAGTGGTCTTATTTTAAATGAAACCTTTGAAGAATTTGATATACGAAAAATATACCCACAAAAAACCAAAAGTATAAAATTGAAAAATAATTATTGTCGATGTGGAGAAGTGTTAAGAGGAGTAATAAAACCTACAGATTGTCCTCTCTTTGGAAAATCCTGTACCCCTGAAAGCCCAAAGGGACCTTGCATGGTATCCTCAGAAGGTACATGTTCAGCCTACTACCTCTATGGAGGAGAATAGATGGAAGATATTATCCTTCTCTCTCATGGAAATGGTGGAGAAGCAACAAGGAAACTTATTGAAGAAGAGATATTGAAATATCTGGGAAATGAGATTTTAGAAGAACTCTTAGATTCTGCTCTCATAGATATAAAAGGTAAGATTGCCTTTACTACTGATTCTTTTGTGGTATCACCTATCTTCTTTAAGGGTGGGGATATTGGAAAACTCTCCATATATGGAACTATAAATGATCTCTCAGTAATGGGAGCAAAACCTCTTTACGTAAGTGTAGGATTTATATTAGAAGAAGGACTTTCTTTAAAAGAGTTTAGGAAAATATTAGAATCCATGAGATCTGCTGTAGAGGAATGTGGGGTTAAAGTAGTGACTGGTGATACTAAAGTAGTAGAGAAAGGGAAAGGAGACAAAATTTATATAAACACAACAGGTATAGGAATAATAGAAGATGGGATAAGCTGGCATGGTAGAAGGATAGAAGAAGGGGATATTATAATTATAAACGGAGAGGTTGGAGAGCATGGATTATCCATAATGTTGGAAAGATTAGGGATAAAAACAGAAGAAATAGAATCAGATCTTGCTCCACTTCATAATTTGACTCTTCCTCTTTTAAAGATAAGCAATGGAATAAAATTTATGAGGGACCCAACAAGAGGAGGAGTTGCTAGTGTATTGAATGAAATTGCTCAAAAATACAATGTAGAAATTGAGATAGATGAGGATAAAATTCCTGTAAAGCCATGGGTTAAAAACGCCAGTGAGATTCTTGGAATTGACCCATTATATTCTGCCAACGAAGGAAAAATAGTTATTGTTGCAGATAAAAAGGAAGAGAAAAAAATTATGGAATTTTTAAGAAATCATCCTTTAGGTCAAAAAGCCCAAATAATAGGAGAAATAAAAGGAAAGGGAAAAAGAGTATACTTAAAAACTAAAATGGGAACAAAAAGAATATTAGATCCTCTAAAAAAAGATCTTTTACCAAGAATATGTTAAAGATATAAGAAAGGAGAAAGGGAGTAAATTTATGAGTATAAAAGTAGTAGTATATAATGCTGATTATGAGAAGGAATTATTAAAAGAAAAAATTAAAAAAGCCCTTGATTATTTTAATCTCCCCACTCTTGAAGGGAAAAAGATCCTTATTAAACCTAATCTGCTTATGTCTGCACCTCCCGAAAAAGCTATTACAACTCACCCAATCTTAATAGAATCTCTGATAGAAGTTCTTAAAGAAAAGGGAGTAAAGGATATATTTATTGGAGATACTCCCGGAAATACATCTACCAATATAGATCACCTATATAGAATAACAGGCTTAAAAGAGGTGGCAGAAAGACAAGGAGTAAATCTTATCAACTTATATACCTATGGAGTTATAAACATTAAGAGTGATATAGCAGGAGAAATACCAATAACAAAATTCATAAAAGAAGTAGATTACGTAATAAATGTGCCAAAATTAAAAACCCATACCTTTATGCTAATGACATGTGCAATAAAAAACACATTTGGACTTGTACCTGGTATGAACAAATCGAGAATGCATGCTATTGCAATAAATCCAGAAAGTTTTGCCCAAATTTTGGTAGATATATTTAAAGAGGTAAATCCTTTAATAAATATTGTAGATGGAATTATAGGTATGGAAGGAGAAGGACCATCAGCTGGTAATCCAAGAAAATTTGGGAAATTAATAATAGGAGATAATGCAGTTGCGGTAGATGTAATATCAAGTATAATCCTTGGATATAGTCCTCAAGAAATATATACCAATTTAGTAGCTTATAAGAAGGGTCTTGGAGAGATAGATATAGAGAAAATTGAGGTTATCGGTGAAGAAAAAGATAAACTTTATAATCATGATGTGGCAAAGGTTAAAAATTTCTACTCCCTAACGAAAAATTTACCATCCTTCATGGGTAATATTGCCTCCTTTTTATTTAACAAACTAATAAGACAATATCCTGTAATTGATGAGGCCAAATGTATAAAATGCAGAATATGCGAGAATGGTTGTCCTAAAAAAGCCATATCTTTAATAAACAATAAAATGGTCATAGATTACAGCAAATGTATATCTTGTTTTTGTTGTCATGAACTTTGCCCTCAAAAAGCAATTAGACTTGAAAAAAGTTTATTAGCAAAGAATATATTTAGATAATATACTAATCTTCCTCTAAGGATAGGACCTTTCTTCCAAAAATAGTAATAAGGATAACAAAAGAAGAAATCATTATAGCAGATAAAATATATATGAAGCTTAAATCTCCCTCCTCAACTCCTACAGATATTCTTAAAGCTCTTCCCACATAATAAAGAGGTAAAAATCGAGCCAAAATCTTTAGATATTTAGGGAGAAAATCAAGAGGAAAATATACACCAGAGAAAAAGAGCATAATATTTACAAGCAAATTACCCACATTACTTGCTGTCTGTGGCTCTTTAAATAAAACAGTAAGGATTATCCCTAATGCCATCATACCAAGAATTGATGAGAATAAAGACAATAAAAAGAGACTCCAATTAACTGAAAATTTAAGATTGAAAATAATTTGAGCTACAAAAAGAACAAATATACATGATAAAATACTTAAAATAACATTAGCAAAAATCATACCTGATACAAAAGACATAGGACTTATAGGCGTTATAGCAAACCTTTT
>JAPYWU010000105.1 GCA_028276205.1 Dictyoglomaceae bacterium
TTATCTCCTCCCACATGTCCAGATTATTGTTACTAGCAGGACCATCAGTGCCAAGGCCCACTTTAACTTTTTTCTCCAACATTCTTTTCACAGGAGCAATTCCAGAAGCAAGTTTAAGATTACTCTGTGGATTATGGGCAACACCAACTCCTTTCTCAGAAAGAATCTCTATTTCTTCATCGTCTACAAAAACACAATGAGCAGCAAGAACAGGCACATTAAAAAGACCTATTCTATTCATCAAACGGATAGGAGTCAAACCATACATATTTCTTATATTCTCTACTTCTAATGCTGTCTCCGAAAGATGGGTATGAATACCAATATTTAACTCAACAGCTTTATTTATCACTTTTTCCAAAAAAGAAGGTGGACAAGTATAAGGCGCATGAGGTGCAAGCATTACTTTTATCCTTCCCTTCTCTTTATTATGCCAATTTCTTGCAAATTCTACTCCCCTATTTAGAATCTCATTTTCATCTCCAGCAACACCTATCATTCCCACCGAAAGAGAAGCCTTTATTCCACTCTCAGAAACTGCTTTTGCAACTTCGTCCATAAAAAAGTACATATCCGCAAAAGCAATGGTACCAGATTTTATCATCTCGCAAAGTCCTAACAAACTTCCCCAATATACATCATCAGCTTGTAGTTTAGCCTCTTGTGGCCATATCTTTTCCTCTAACCACTCTTTCAAAGGCAAATCATCAGCATAACCCCTAAAAAGAGTCATAGCAAGATGAGTATGTGTATTTACAAGTCCTGGCATAGCAATCTTATTTTTTCCATCAATCCTATAATCAATATTTTCAAATTCTTTCTTATCTGAAATTTCCATAATCTTATCTTCTTCTATTAATATATTTTTGTTTGATATTACTCTATCTTCTTGAAGAACATCCACATTCTCTATAAGAATTCTCATTTGGATATTTCCTCCTTTATTTTTAAAATTTTCTCTTTAAAGGGAGGATAAATAACACCCCTCTCAGTTATTATCCCTGTAATAAGTTCGGCAGGGGTTACATCAAAGGAAGGATTTAGAGCCTTTATCTCATCTAAGGTAATTTTCTTACCCATACACGTAAGGACTTCTTCTGGATCTCTTTCTTCTATAGGGATATCAGATCCATTTTCAATACTAAAATCAAAGGATGAAAAAGGCGCAGCTATATAGAAAGGAATATTATGATAATTGGCAAGAATGGCTATTGTGTATGTACCAATTTTATTTGCTGTATCTCCTTTTACAGTAATTCTATCAGCTCCTACGATTACAAAATTTACAAGACCCTTT
Organism: Dictyoglomaceae bacterium; assembly: GCA_028276205.1. Lineage (GTDB taxonomy): Bacteria > Dictyoglomota > Dictyoglomia > Dictyoglomales > Dictyoglomaceae > Dictyoglomus. Next base: position 1,298 of record JAPYWU010000105.1, read on the forward strand.
GACATGACATAGCCCACCATATTATCAGTAATTAAAGTAGAAGGAATCTTCTCTTTATAAAGTTCCCATCCAGTAAGTCTTGCTCCTTGTAAAAGGGGCCTAGTTTCAGTAAAATATACATGCTCTAACTTTCCACGCTTCCAAGCTTCTTTAATAACTCCAAGAGCAGTTCCAGGACCTATAGTAGCTAAGCTTCCAGTATTACAATGAGTCAATATTCTTGCCTTTTCAGGTACTATTTCAGCACCATGATTAGATATGGCTTCAGATTTCTCTCTTTCCTCATTCTCTATTTTTTTTGCCTCTTCAAGAAGGAGGATCTTAATATCAGAAGGTGATAAATTCCTATTATTATTTAATATATTTGCCATTCTATTTATGGCAAAAAACAAATTTACAGCAGTTGGACGAGAGATGGCAAATTCACTCATAACCTCATTTAAATAATCTAAAATATTAGAACCAGTGTATTTGATTGCAGCAAGAGCGATTCCATAAGCAGTAGCAACCCCTATAGCAGGTGCTCCTCTTATTTTCATTTTCTTTATAGCATCAATTACTTGTTGATATTTAAAACACAAGATATAATCTTCTTTAAAAGGTAGTTTGGATTGGTCAAGAATATATAGGACATTATTTTTCCACTCTATAATATTCATAATATCCCCTTCTCCTTATACTCCTTTAATGCATCCTTACATATACATTTTCTTTCCTTAGGAATCTTAGGTATTACCCTCGCAAATAATTTTCTTACTTTTTCTATATTCTCAGACATAACATCCAACACTTCCTGATGAGTTAATGGAGAGGGAGATATACCTGCAGCATAATTAGTTACCAAGGAGACCGAAGCATAACACATCTCAAGTTCCCTTGCTAATATAACTTCAGGAACATTAGTCATTCCAACCACATCACCAAAATAAGAAAACATCTTTATCTCCGCTGGAGTTTCAAAACGAGGTCCCTCTGTACAAATATAAGTACCATAATAATGAATTCTCAATCCTAATTCCTTTGCTGTTTCAAATAGAATCTTTCTCAATTCGGGACAATATGGTTGTGTAAAATCTATATGGATGACTTTCCCATCATCTCCATTAAAAAATGTATAATCTCTTTTCTTTGTAAAATCAATAAATTGATCAAGTATTACAAGATCCCCTGGCATAAGATCCATTTTTAGACTACCTACAGCAGTAGTAGAAAGGATTCTTTCTACTCCAAGGCTTTTTAGTGCCCACATATTAGCTTTGTAATTTATTCTATGTGGTGGAAGTGAATGGCCTACCCCATGTCTTGCTAAAAATGCAACTTCCTCTCCTTGATATATACCCTTTAATATTTTGGCATCCCCATAAGGAGTAGAAATAATCATCTCTTGAGGATTTTCCAAAAAGGCTGGATCATATACACCAGTTCCCCCTATAATCGCAATTCTCATCTATTAACCTCCCTCTTTCTATCTGAAAAACATAGCCTTAATATAATCTATAAAATCATTAAGCAGATCTCTAAATGAAGTTCCTCTTGTACCTCTTTCAAGAGCACTATAGAAATAGCTTGCTACATCAAAAGTTGCTTCATTTATCTGCTTTTGGGTAATTTTTGAAACATCTGAGAACCCATTACCTCTTAAATAAGCTCTTTCAACATCAATATAATATTTAGATGAAATTTTTGCTTTTTCTATGATATAACTCATAGGATACGAGATGTATTTTAAAGACTGTGGTTTCTTAGGCTCAATTACTTCTGCATCTTTCTCATATTTACTGTGAAAAAGATTTTCACTTTTACTTGTAGCTGTATGAAGAGGTTGATTCAAATCAGCAATATAATGAGATAAAACTCCCAATTGAAAAGCAATGAGTCTCCAAGGTTTTTTATCCTGAATCAATCTAACAATCTCTAAATATTTTTCTCTTATCTTTTCAGGACCTTTTCCCTTACTTCCATTTACATGATAAATGTGGTTATCAAAATCTCTATAAATTCTATCTGGAGCTGTGCTTCCCTCTATTATTTCGTCCAAATATGGTGATAGTCTTTTTTGATATTCCTTCGGCAAAGCGTAAAATGCTTCTTTTGCTATCTTTTGATGAGTTTTACTCCCCCACCCAAAAATGGGGGTTATAAGAAGGAATATGATAATAAAATATACAAATAATTTTTTATAACAGAATCTTCTCATAACGGTAAATATTTTATCATAAAAATTAAGAATTATTTAATATCTCATCCATAAATTCTTTAAATTCTTTTATAAATCTATCTTTTGAAAATCTATACGCATTTTTAACTATATTTTCAGTTTTGAAATTATCTCTCTCATTTATAAACCTAAAAATAGCTTTCTTTAAAGATTCCCTATTCTGTTCATAGAAAAAGATACCTGTTTCCCCATCTATTACAGTTTCTAAAGATCCTCCTTTCCCATAAGCAATTACAGGAGTCCCACTTGCTTGAGCCTCAACAGGAACAATACCAAAATCTTCTTCTGCAGGGAAAATCAAAGCTTGAGCCCTTGATAAATATTCCCTAACAATATGATTTTCCTGCCAGCCTAAAATCTTTATATTTTCTTTAGCAATTTTTTTTATTTTTGGCATTTCCTCTCCATCCCCAATAACAACAAGAGGCAACTTAAGCTCATTAAACACTTCTACCACTAAATCTACTTTCTTATACGGTACTAAACGTGATAGAACCAAGAAATAATCATCTTTATCTTTATAAGGAGTAAATTTATCAACCTCCACGGGAGGATATATAACTTTAGACTCTCTTCTATATATTTTCATTATTCTTTTTGCCACATTTTTTGAATTTGCAATGTAATAATCCACTCTATTAGAACTCAAAACATCCCACATTCTTAAATAATGGAAAATGGCTTTAACAAATAAACCCTTTATACCAGTATTTACTTTGTGGTCTTTTAAATATGGAAAATAAAGATCCCAAATATATCTCATAGGAGTATGGCAATAACAAACGTGAGTTTGATAAGATTTAGTTATTACTCCTTTTGCTACACAATGGCTACTGGAAATGACTAAATCATATTTGCCAAGATCTAGTTGTTCTATAGCTAAAGGCATCAATGGAAGATAATAAGAGTATTTTTTCTCTCCTAAAGGCATATATTTTATAAAAGAGGCATAAACATTATTTTTTATATTTAGCTTTTCCAAGGTTTCTTCTGAATACACTAAGGTAAAAATATCTGCATCAGGAAAAATCTCTAAGATAGCTTTTAATACTTTTTCGGCTCCTCCTATATTAACTATCCAATCATGAACTATTGCTACTTTCATTTTTTAACCTTCTTATTCCTCTACAGGAAATAATATGGCTCTCACGGGTGAACCTTCTCCCCCCTCAATCTTTAAAGGAAGAGCAACAATAAAATATAATCCTTCTTCTACATTTAATAAATCTAAACCTTCTATTATTCCTATTTCTTCTCTCAAAAGAGTCCTATGTACCTCTCTCCCCTCATCCCCTCTTGGTCCAATTGATAGATAATCAATTCCAACAGATTTTATCTTTTTGCTTACTAAATATTTAGCCGATTCAAGAGATAATCCTACATAATCTTCATGAAACTTATTTTCTCTTAGCAAAAGTGAATTTTTAGTTTTAAAAAGAATTATATCACCTTCTGAGATAGGTGAAGAAATAATATCGTCCAACATTATTTTCTTTTCATTTTTTATTAAAAAAACTTTAGCTAAACCCCAAAATTTATTAATGTCAATTTTTTCAAGAGTTTTTCCATCCTCAAGAAAATGATAAGGTGTATCAATATGAGTACCTGTGTGAGAACCCATAACTATCTTTGATAAATTAGCATTTTTCCCTTCCGATATTTTTGATACCCATTCCCTATGAAATTTAGGATCATTAGGCCAAAAAAGCATATTTTCGTTTATAAGCAAACTGACATCTATTGGTTTATCCCAAATAATTTTCATTACTAAATCCTCCTTTTTTG
>JAPYWU010000106.1 GCA_028276205.1 Dictyoglomaceae bacterium
CTCTTTTCATATTATTCAACATAAGAATTCTTTTAATTTGGCTTTTTAAAACTCCCTTTCTAAAAGTGTTTTCTTTTCTTACATAGGAATTTTTAGAACATTCTCACTATTTATTGACTTTTTATTCTTTAAAGATTATACTTAGACATGGGAATGGTTTCAAAATAGAATTTTAGGAGGTGTTTCCTAATGACTAAAATCCTTAAATTACTTCCTCTTTTTCTTACTCTTCTATTTATTATCACAAACTCTTCGGCAAAACCAATAACAATAAAAGTGTGGTATCCCGATGAATTAGGAGTAAAACCTAAATATGTTGATAAAGCGGCAGAAGATTTTAGAAAGGCGTTTCCTGATGTAAATCTTGAAGTAACAAGATATAAAATTCCATCTGGTGACTTTTTAACAAAACTTCTTTTAGCAATTGATGCAAAAGAAGCACCCGATGTATTTCATGTAAGTGGAACATTAATGCCAGAATTTGTGGAAGCTGGATATATCCGTCCTTTAACCCCATACGTAGTAAAATGGGAAGACTGGCAGTACTATCCAAAATCTATAAAGGACGCGGTAAGATATAAGGGACATTATTATACAATTCCTTATGGATTAGATGTGAGATGGTTATATTACAGAAAAGATATATTTGCAAAAGCAGGGCTTCCTCCAGATTGGAAACCAAAGGGATGGGATGATATTCTTAATACTGCACAAAGAATTAAAAATTCTGTTCCCAATGTGATTCCTTTTGTAATATATGCAGGAGTTGCTGGCAGTGGAGGAACAGTAAATCATGGATATATCCCATTGTTATATGGAACAAAAGCAGTAGCTTATGATGTAAAGTCTGGGAAATATGTAATAGATACATCTGCAATAAAGAAAGTTTTAGAATTCTATAAAAAGGCATTTATTGATTTAAAGTTAGTTCCTCAAGAAGTACTAACTTTACCAAAACCTTGGACTACTATGAGGGAAAAGTTGGGAGCAGGAGAGCTGGCAATTCTTTTTGAAGGTGGCTGGGTATATGGTGGATGGGTAACAAAATATGGTTTGGAAAATGTAGAAAAAACTGTAGGATATACTTTGATGCCATCAGAGAAAGGTGCACCATATTTTACTGTGGGTGGTTTAGGAACTTGTTGGTATATTTCTTCTCAGTCCAAAAATCCTCAACTTGCGTGGGAATTTATAAAGAGATTTAATACAAGGGAAATAGTAGCAAAGATTAATATAGAAGATCCTCATCCTGTAGCTCGTATGGATTCTGCAGAAATTCCAGAATTCAAAGCTATAAAATATCTATATGACTGTACTCAAATACTTAAACAGGCAAAATTTGAGCCTATGGCACCTGGGATCTCTAAATTTGGAAATAGAGTTCAACTTATGACAGGAAGGGTAGCAAGTGGTGAAATGTCTGTAGATTCTGCATTACAAAAATTTATAGAGGAGATGAAGTCAGATTTTGGAGATGTAATTATAAAATAAAAAGAGGGTGGGGAATTCCCCACCCTCTTTTTATTTTGAGGAGAAAAAAATGAAAAGGAGTCAGTTTTTAATTCTAGGATTTTTACCTGCTATTCTCTTAATGATTTTTTTATTTGTTCTTCCTTCTCTTTGGGGGATATATAGTAGTTTTACAAATATGGCCCTTTTAGGAAAAGAAGCAGCAAATTTTCAATTCTTAGGATTGGAGAACTATATAAAGCTTTTCAAAGATTCTGCTTTTTATACATCTTTTTTCAATACAATATATTTTGTTATAGGTTCTGCATTAATAGGCCAATTTTTGTTGGGCCTTATCATTGCATTGCTTATTAATTATGCAGAAAGAAGAAAAATTCCAGGAAGAGGAATCGTTTATGGTATTGTCCTTCTTGCTTGGATTAATCCCACATTAATTGCAGGATTTCAATGGTCTGCAATGTATGATTATTATTATGGAACTTTGAATACTTTTCTTAAATTTTTAGGTCTTCCTAAGATAAATTGGTTGGGAAGTATGCCTATGCTCTCTGTAATTGTTGCTAATATATGGAGGGGGACCGCATTTACTATGTTAATCTGGCTTTCTGCATTAAAAACTATACCCATAGAACTTTATGAAGCATCAAAAATAGATGGTGCTAATGCCTTTAATAGATTTAGGTATATTACAGTTCCCATGTTAAGAGATATTATAACAGTAAATCTTATTCAGATAACTATGGCAACTATGGGAGCGTTTTTATTAATTTGGGCAATAACTAGTGGTGGACCTGGTCTTAAGACTACAACTCTAAGTCTTTTTGCTTATAGAACCGCCTTTGAGTCTTATAGACTTGGATATGGAAGTGCTATTGCTGTAATTATGCTCTTTTTAAATCTTATTTTCGGAGTCATATACATTAGGCTTTTTAGGAGGAGATAAAATGAAATTCTTAGTTTTTATAAGCTTTATTTTGATAATTATCTTCTTTGGGATTCCTTTTCTATGGTTGTATTTATCGGCTTTTGATAAAGAAGCTTCTGCTTTCATTAAAATGCCTAATTTTACTTTATCTAATTTTATAGAGGCTTTTAGGGAATATAATTTCACAAGATATTTAATAAATAGTTCTCTTGTCGCAACTATCACTATGATTTTAACAATCCTTATTGTAGCTGTTTCCTCCTATTCCATATCAAGAATAAAATGGAGATATAAAAATGCTTTTTTATATTCTCTTTTACTTTTTCATTCTATACCTTTATCTACTACTATGGTCCCTATATATGGAATAATGAAAATTCTTCATCTTAGAAATTCTTATTTAGGACTAATCTTAGTATATACGGCTATGCAACTTCCTTTTCTAATTTGGCTTATGAAAGGATTTTTTGATACTATACCTGAAGAGTTAGAAGAGGCTGCATGGATTGATGGATGTACATACTTGAAGGCTTTATTTAAAGTAGTTCTTCCTGTATCTCTTCCAGGGATATTAGTGGTTTCAGCCCTTTCCTTCTTAGGTGCTTGGGGAGAGAGTATGCTTATACTTATATTAGTGGATTCAGAAAAGATGAAAACAGTTCCCTTAGTATTTTATGAGGCAATGAGGACTGTAGGAGGATATATGGAAGTAAGATATGAATTAGTATCTGCTTTTGCTATACTATTCCAAATTCCTGTTGTAATTTTGTTTATATTATCAAGAAAATTACTTGCTACATCTATAGTTCCAGGGGTGGAAAGGTGAAAGAATATATTTTTAAGTTAGAACTTTTCCCCGAGGATTCTAAAAAACATCTTCCTATTTATTTTGATGTTCCAGAAGGTGCTAAAGAAATAATTATTGAGAATACTTTAGAGCCAAGAACCCTAGATTTAGAGGAATCTAAAAAGCTTGTTAAAAAGGCTTTAGCTATTTATATAAATCAAGGAGATAGTCCTTTAGATATAAAAAATATTCCTGAAAAAACTTTAAACGAAATAATAAAAAATTTTATTCCCGTGAGAAATCTTATCAATTTTAGAATTTTTGATTCTCATGGAGATTTTCGAGGGACAGGAGATGAGAGATTTTCAAAAGGGGTTCCTATAAAGATTGGAGAAAAGGTATCATCCTATGGATGTGTAGAAGGGAAAATCTATTCAGGAAAATGGAGAATGGTTATAGAAACTCATGCTATAGTTAAAAAATGCTTGTTGAATTTAAAGATTAAGATTAATAAGGAAGAATCAGGAAATCTCCCAGAGATTTTTAATGAATATATTCCTGTAGTAAAGGAACCTACAACAAAAAATGGATGGGTAGCAGGAGATTTTCATCTTCATTCTCTTCATAGTGATGGGAAATTATCTTTAGAAAATGTCATTAAACATTCTATAAAAAGAAAGTTAGATTTTATTTTTCTTACAGATCATAATAAGATATCTGGATTTCAAAAAATAAAAAATGAAAATTATAAGGTATTTTGTGGAATGGAGTTTACCACTTTCTATGGACATTTTACTTCTTTTGGAATCTCAGAATATATTGAGTGGGATGTAATAGATCTTAAGAATGGAATAAGGAAGGCAGCAGAATTAGTGCATTCTCAAGGAGGAATTTTTTGTGTAGCTCATCCTTTTACTATGGGAGATCCTATATGTACTGGATGTAGAAGTACACTAAATATAGATTGGAAATATGTAGATGCTATAGAGATATGGGCAGGTTCTTTTAATAAAAGAAGATATGAGAACACTGAGGCTTTAAAACTATGGAGAAGTCTTCTTAATTCAGGCTATAGAATTACGGGACTCGGTGGAACAGATATGCATACCCCTGAGGATGTCACTGTTGATTCGCCTATAACCTATGTATATGTGGAAGAATTAACCTTAGAAAATCTTTTAAAATCCTTAAAAGAAGGAAGAGTATATATTACTCGAGGACCTAAGGTTAGTTTTTCTATTAATGAGGCAAACATAGGAGAGAGAATAAGATTAAAGGATAAGAAGGCTAATTTAAAATATTCCTGTGAAGAAAATTTAGATTTAAGAATTTATTATAATGGAAATGTTATCACAGAAATTCCCAAAACTTCTTCAGGAAATATAGATTTTTTCTTAGGAAATTCTGGATATGTTTATTTAGAGTTTTGGAAAGAAAAGGAGCTATATGCTATTACAAATCCCATTTATGTGATATAATTTAGCAACTATGATTAGTGTTTTAGATATTGTTCTAAGACTTTTATTAGCAATAATATTATGTGGAGTTATAGGTTGGGAGAGGGAAAAAGAGGAAAAACCTGCAGGTCTCCGAACCCATATATTGGTATGTCTCGGCTCTACTTTGATGATGAAAGTCTCTGCTTATGGATTCCCTGGCAGGTATCCTTCTGATCCAGGAAGAATTGCAGCTCAAGTAATAACTGGTATCGGTTTTATAGGAGCAGGAACCATATTAAGGACTGGAGAATGTTCAATAAATATTGAAACTTGAAAATAATAGGTATAAAGTAGAATAAGAAAGAAGAGAAGAAAGAACTAAGCTAATATTATCTTTACAGCTCTTCTTTTTATGCAATCAAGAGGACTCTCTTTTAGAGATCTAAGGAGTGAACTAAAGGAAAGAATAAAGAAAGCACCCCATATCTCAAATCTTCATTACAGATTCAAGAGAATAGATGAAAAGATAATGGAAGAGCTTTTGGAATATGTAAGGAAGGAGGTAGAGAAAAGATACAAAATAAAGGGATATAAATACATAGTGATAGATGGGACAGGATTTGGATACAATACAAAATATAGACAAAGGATAAAA
>JAPYWU010000107.1 GCA_028276205.1 Dictyoglomaceae bacterium
TAGATTAGAGAAAGGAGAAAAACTTCCTCAACTTACATCTTGTTGCCCTGCATGGGTAAAATATGTGGAAGAATTTTTCCCCACCTATATAGATAACTTATCAACAGTTAAATCCCCACAACAAGCATTAGGCACTGTTATAAAAGAGATATACTCAAAGGAGATCGGTGTATCCAAAGAGGATATATTTTTAGTATCCATTATGCCATGTACTGCTAAGAAGTATGAGGCAGAAAGACCAGAACATAATGGAATAGTAGATGCAGTTTTAACAACTAAGGAACTTATACAGATGATAAAAGCAAGTGGTATAAAATTATTAGATCTTACTCCTGAAGCCTTTGATAAGCCATTTAATCTATACTCTCAAGGAGGACTTGATTTTGGAAAAACAGGAGGAGTTTTAGGTACTGTTCTCTCTGTCATAAATGATAAGGTTAAGATTAAGGAATTCAATGAGGAAGAAATAGAGAAGGGAATAAGACTTTTTAATATTACTCTTGGAGATGGTAAGAAGGTAAAAGCCATGGCAGTATTTAACTTAGGTAATGCTAAAAAAGTTATGAAAGATATAAAGGAAGGGATTTTACAAGTAGATATTATAGAGGTTATGGCATGTGGATATGGATGTATAGGTGGAGGTGGACAACCTTATCCAAATGATACTGCAGTAAGGAAAAATAGAGCTAAGATTTTGAAGGATATGGTAAGTATAAATCCAATAAAAACTCCTACAGAAAATCCATATCTTATGGATCTATATAACAAATACTTAAAGCATCCTTTAAGCCATGAAACTCATCATCTCTTGCATACTACCTATTCGCCTAAAAGAAGAGTACCTGAAGAAGATATTGAAATCTTACCCCTTCCCCTACCTGATGAGGAAAAAATAAAGGTTAGGGTTTGTCTTGGAACTTCTTGTTATATGAAAGGATCCTATAAAATTCTTTCTGATCTTATAGAATTGGTAAGAAAAGAAGATTGGGCAAAAAATATTGAAGTTGTTGGTACTTTCTGTACTGAAAATTGTGACAAATCTCCTAATGTTATGATAAATGATATACTAATTAGTGAAGCTAATACCGATAAGGTAAAGGAGATGTTAAAAAAGTATGTTAAAGGAGAATAAAGAATTCATAATGTTTCCAAAAGCTACTTTAGAGAGGCTTAAATTATATCATAGACTTCTATCTGAAGAAGAAAAAGAATATATATCTTCTGAAGAGATAGGGGAAAGGCTTGGTATTCTTCCAGAGCAAGTGAGAAAAGATTTGTCATATCTTGAGTATAAAGGAAAACCTAAGGTAGGTTATAATGTAAAAAAGCTACTTGAGGAATTGAACAAATTATTTGGAATTGGAAAATCAACTAAGGTTATAATAGTTGGAGCTGGGAATTTGGGTACTGCTATTACAAACTATCCAGGATTTGCTAACTATAATATTGAGATCGTTGGAATATTTGATAACGATCCTAATAAAATTGGAAAGAGAATTGGAGATTTGGTAGTACTTCCTATGGATTATTTAGAAAGAGTTATAAAAAAGTTCAATGTGGAGATAGGAGTAATATGTGTACCAAAGGAATCCGCACAAGAGGTAGCTAATATTTTGGTAAAGAATGGAATAAAGGCTATCTGGAATTTTGCACCTACTTTTATAAAAGTACCTGAAGAAGTTATAGTGAGAAATGAAGATATAACCTCTGGACTTTTATCTTTAAAACATATGTTAGAAGTTAAGGATCAGAGGATTAGAAAAGATTAAAAATCTTATCTGCGATCTCTTTATCTTCTCTATCCTCCTGGTGGCTAACCATCAGGAGGGTTATTTTTTTATTATCTAAGTGACTTTTAAGAAAGGCTTTAGCTTTTTCTTTCCGATTTATATCAAAGGACTTGAAAGGTTCATCAAGGAGTAGTAAATTATGGGGAATAGTAAAAGTCCTTACAAAGGAGAATATCTGCAGGTAACCCCCACTAAGCTGGTGGGGAAATAGATTAAGATAATCTTTCAAGTCAAAATAATCTATAAGTTCTTTCAATTTAGATGGATCTTTACAAGTTAAATTAAGATTTTCTTCCATATTTAGCCAAGGCAAAAAGATAGGATTTTGAAACATAAAGGATATTTTAGTACCTGGACTTATTTCTACAATGCCTTCATCAGGATTTATTAATCCTGCAATAATTTTAAGAAGAGTAGTTTTGCCACAACCATTTGGTCCTTTTATTACAATTTTTTCTCCTTCTTCTAATTTCAAAAAAACTCCATTTAATACTTTTTTGTCGTTAAAACTTTTTTTCAGGTTTATAATATTAATTACGGTCACAATTTGAGATCCTCCTTCAAGATATTCATTTTTCTAAAGATGTATTCTAAGAATTTACTTATAATAAATAGATATATGGATATTGCATAAATATATTCAGTATTGAGAAAAGTTTTAGCATAGCTTAATAGAAAACCTATTCCATTATTAGTAGCAAAAAATTCAGCCATGGCGGATATTTTGAAGGACGAAATGGTTGAATTTGCTAATACTGGAAGGATAAATGGCTTAATATAAGGAATCAGAAATTTGGTAATATAATTCTTTTTAGAGATGGGATATATTTTGAAAAGCTCTATATATTCAGTAGGAATATTTTTTAAAGCATAATAGACGGACAGATAAAGATTAGGAAATAACATAATAAAGGTAGTAAAAATGACAGTTTTGCTTCCAAATCCAAACCACAATAAAGCTAAGGTAATCCATATAATTAAAGGATTACTTTGAAAAATATCTATTATATTTCTTATTCCTACATAAAATTTTTCATTTTTAATATTTCCTAATATAAATCCTATAAAGAAAGCTAAAAAAAGACCTACTAAAGACCTAATTGCGGTTATACCAAGGTTATATAAAAACTCTGTGTCACTAAGTAAAGAAATAGTCTTCAATAGTACCTTATGGGGATAAGGGAATATGGTAGGTGAATTAATCCTTTTTCCCATAAGGTACCAAAATAGAAAAAATATAATCCAAAATGTTATTTTAAATCTTAAAGAATTCTTCATTAGGCAATTTATTATCTATTACTTGGGGTGATTTTTCTAAAATAAAGTTTAAAAATGTCATTAAGTCCTTTTTAGCAGAGTTTCCTTGATATCTAAAGGAAAGCCTCTTGAGAGATAAGTTTATTATATTTTTATCTATCTTCATTATACTGGATGCTTTTTCTACAAAGGGTTCTGGATTATCATAAAGTTTCTTGAAATTATCTCTAAAAATTCTATCTATTCTCATTACTAAATCTTTCTTTAGTTTTTCATTAACGCCTATAGAAGTTATAGGAAGATAGGCTTTATTGAAATCTCTATATACCTTTTGGATATCAAGGATTATAGTCCCTCCCTCAGAAAGGCACATGGACACATAGGGTTCTGGAAGTAGGGCATAATTTATTTTTTTAGCTATAAATAATGTAGTTATTTCTTGAGGGGTAGAATAATAAATGCTGACTTTGTCTTTTAGATTCCTTTCTTGAAGATATATAGAAAAGATAATATCCTGAGTAGATCCTTTTTGAGCTATATAGATAGCTTCTCCTGTAAAATCTCTCTTATTTTTATTAGTAACAAGATAAAAGGAAGCCCAATTGAATGTGGCTAAATGCCTTGCTTTAATTATCCCTTTATTTTGGAGATTTACAAGGGTTACAAAGGGAGAAATCAATACATCAAAATTCCCATCTTTAACCTTTATTGCCAGTTCATCAATATTTCTCCAAATAACAAAGTTAAACTTTATATCTGCTTGATCATTGCTTGACATTAAAGGAGCAAAGGGAATTATAGATGGTCCAAAAGGTATTAAAACATTTATCTCTTGAGTTTGGGAGAAGGTGTTTATGGTGAAAAGTAAAAGTAAAATGAGAAATAGAATAGTTGATTTAAATAATTTTTTCAAATTATCACCTCCTCAAATTGTTATTTTTTTCACGAATAATTATATCAAAGAAATATTTAAATAATATTAAAAGTTATTAATAGAAATTGTTTACTCTTTATTAGAATCCTATTTTTATGTATAATACATCTGTTTATGAATGGAGGTATAAAGAAAAGACTTAAAAATTTAATATTGAGACAAAACGTTACTCAGGCAGCAATCCTGATCACCCTACTTGCAACTATAAGTAGGGTAATAGGCTTTATAAGAGAAATGCTGATTGCTGCCTTCTTTGGAGCAAAGAAATTTACTGATAGTTTTATAGTAGCACAAGCCATACCAGGTGTTCTTGCAGGACTCATCTCAGGAGCATTATCATCGGTATTTATTCCTCTGTATGCTGAATGGAAGGAAAAAAGAGGTAAAGAAGAGGCAGAAAGATTTACTTCTATCCTTTTTACTGATTTATTAATAATTCTTATTGGAGCTACTATTCTATCTTATTTCTTAGCTCCTTTAATAGTTGATATATTGGCACCGGGATTTAATCAAGAAACAAGAAATCTTACCTTAAGCTTTACCTATATTATGCTTCCTTCAATTATATTTTGGGGTACATATGGTTTAATTACTGGACTTTATAATTCTCAAAAAAGTTTTTTCATTCCAAATCTTGCAGGAGTACTTGGAAGTTTCATCTTTATTATATCCATATTTTTCTTCCATAAAATATTTGGCGCTTATATACTTCCTTGGGGTTATCTTGCTAATGTATTTGTCCAATATATTCTTCTTCTTCCTGCCCTTAAAAGGATTGGTGTAAGTTTAAAATGGGAGTTTAATCTAAAATACGAAGGTCTTAAAAAGGCACTTATTCTTATAGGACCAATATTCTTAGGGCAGAGCGTAGGGATCTTAAATATGGCAATAGATAGAATCTTTGGATCTTATTTACCTGAGGGAAGTATTTCAGCTTTAAATTATGCAAGTAGAATTTATCAGCTTCCCATGAATTTATTTGTGAATGCTCTTGCTACAGCCATATATACTGATCTTGCCTTTAACGCTCAAAATAATAATTTGGAAAGTTTTAAATTATCTATTGAAAAAAGTATTAGGGCATTACTATTCTTTATTATTCCCGCTACTTTTGGACTTATATTTCTCTCAACTCCTATAGTTCAGCTTGCTTTTCAGAGAGGAGCCTTTGATGCTCTTGCTACTAAAAGGACCTCCGAATCATTAACTTTTTATTCCATTGGATTAGTATTTATGAGTATTAATTTAATTATGGTGAGAGGATTTTATGCCCTTCATGATACGAGAACACC
>JAPYWU010000108.1 GCA_028276205.1 Dictyoglomaceae bacterium
TCTGCTTCATGGGTTATAAGATCATCTATAAAAAGGGTAAGATTTATAAGTTTTTCAAATTCATCCTTGGTAAGGCCACTTAATTTTTGAGCCTCTTCTTTTGATAAATATCTGTCATTTACCTCTAATTTTGTGGAAAAGTCTACTATTGGTTTTTCAAGTTTTTCTCCTGGTGTTGGCATCTTGTTAAGTCCAAGATCTTCGATTTTTAAACTTCCTTCTTTTAATCTTTTAAATACAGAGGAACCTTCTGGAAGAGAATTTCTATATATAACTTCTAAGGGAATAAGAAAATTGTTATTAAGGTTTTGAAAGATGGAATAATCGTAGATATTATCTTTTAATTCAGGTTTTACCACTCTTACCATTTTGAATTCAAGGATATTAGATGGATTTTTTAGTTCAGAAAGGGATTTTACTTTATCTTCCTCTACCACTCCTATATAATGGGTTTTAATTCCCAGATTTTCTAATTTTTCAAAGAAGAAAGATGTAACTATACATATAGCTTTACCTTTATCTTCTATATGGTCTGGCATTTCCCCATAATCAAATACAGAATATCTATCAGAAAAGACAAATCTACCTTTACCAAGGGAATTTTCATTTGGATTCTCTAAAATTATTAAGTCCTTCACACTACCCATAATTTCAAAACCTCTTTTAAGAGTTTTATTTTGCTTAATTATAAATATTGTGTTCTTAGATTTCAATTAAAAATGTATTAAATGTATAAACTTATATGATATCTATACATTGGATTTCAATTAATTTAGTAAATTTGACTCTTAAAATTTTTAGATATAGAATACTCAATCGTTAAATAAAATACGTTTTTTTGAAAAGAGGTGATATCTATTTAATTTATGATTAATATGGATATGGCTCCTAAAAATAGGGGGTTAGATCCTGCTCTATTTTTGGTTATAAGTTTTGCCTTAGTAATTCTTACAGGTGCACTTCTTCTGATGCTACCTATCTCCTCAGCCCAAGGGAAATATACTGATTTTCTTACTGCTTTGTTTACAGCTACATCTGCTACTTGTGTAACAGGTCTTGTGGTTGTAGACACAGGTACCTATTGGTCCCATTTTGGGCATTTCGTAATTCTACTTTTGATTCAGATAGGTGGATTAAGTTATGCGGTAATTGCTACAGGTATGATGCTACTTCTAAATAGAAGGATACAGCTTAAGGAAAGATTATATTTGCAATATTCATTAAATACAACTTCTTTAAAGGGAATTGTTTCCTTTTTAAAGAGCGTATTAATCAGTGTCTTTGTTGTTGAGGGATTAGGAGCTCTTTCTTTATTTTTTGTTTTTATAAAAGATTACTCTTTCTTAAAGAGTATAAAATTCGCCATATTTCATTCGGTTTCTGCCTTTTGTAATGCAGGATTTGATCTTATTGGTGGTTTTAGGAGTTTTACAGGTTATGTTTCTAATTTTCACTTGGTCTTTACTATAACATCCCTTATTATAATTGGTGGAATAGGTTTTATTGTTATCTATGATATTATGCAAAGAATTACTAAAAAGAAAATGCATCTTTCCCTTCATAGTAAGATTGCTATAATTACAACATTATTTTTGATTGTTATAGGTACCCTTTTAATATTTATCTTGGAATATAATAATCCAAAATCATTAAAGCCTTTAAGCCCTTGGGGGAAAATTTTAGGAGCTTATTTTCAGTCTGTAACTCCAAGAACTGCTGGATTTAATACTTTAGATATTGGAAAGCTCTACCCTTCTACTCTTCTTGTTTTGATAATCCTTATGTTTATTGGTGCATCACCCGGAGGAACTGGAGGTGGTATAAAGACGGTAACTTTTTTGGTCCTTTGGTTGAGTGTGGTGGCAGTACTTTTAGAAAGAAAAAATGTTCACTTTAGAAATAGAACTATTACTTGGGATAATGTGAAAAGAGCTTATGCGGTATTTTTGCTCTCTTTAACTCTTGTGATTTTGGCATGGCTTCTTCTCCTTATAACAGAGCCTTTTCCTCCCCTCAATATCTTATTTGAAGTAGTATCTGCTTTTGGTACTGTGGGTCTTTCTACAGGAATAACTCCTTATCTTTCTCCTTTTGCAAGAGTGGTTATTATCATTACCATGTTTTTGGGAAGAGTGGGTACTGTAACTGCAGGTATGGCAATTTTAGTTCCTGTATCTAAGAGATCTCATGTGGAATATCCAACCGAGGAGGTGAGTATAGGTTAATTTATGAAATCTTTAGCTTATAAACTTAAAAAAATGGGTATTGAGAAGGCAAAGCTAAGTAGTTTTGCGGTAATTGGACTTGGTAGATTTGGAGTATCAGTGGCTTTAACCCTTGAAAGAATGGGATATTCTGTAATAGCTATTGACAAGGATGAAAGCAAAGTTGAGGAAGTTAAAGATTATGTCTCTTTTGCGAGGGTTTTGGATTCTACAAATATTAATGCTTTAAGAGAGGCGGGAGTACAGAATGTAGATGTGGCTATTGTTTCTATAGCTCATGATGTGGAATCAAGCGTACTTACAGCGCTTTTGGTTAAAGAGCTTGGTGTAAAGTTTGTGATTGCAAGGGCTATAAGTGAGCCTCATGAAAAGATTCTTGAGAAGATTGGTGTGGATTTTATTGTATATCCTGAGAGAGATATGGGAGTAAGACTTGCTCAAAGATTAGTAGCTCCAAACATTATTGATTATATGGAGTTTTCTGCTAATATTAAGATTTTTGAGATAGAGCCTCCTGAATCAATCATAGGAAAGACAGTTGAAGAATTGGATTTGAGACGTAAATATAATTTATCAATTTTTGCTATTCAAAGGGAAGGTAAAGTTATAGGGAATATAAGTCCAATAGAAAAGATACAGAGGGGAGATATATTGTATATTATTGGTACTTTTGAAGATATGAATGCCTTTTTACAAAAGGCGTAAAAAATTATAAATTATGGAGCCCTCCAATTTCATTTGGAGGGCTTTTTTGTTTTTATCTTCTTATTAATCCAAAGATTCTTCTAAAGCTATCTACAAAGGAAGAAGTTCTTTTTTGGAGTAACTCTTCAGGTACTTCTAAGTTATATTTCTTGAAGGTTGCAATAGATTGAAGTCTTATATCTTCTTTATCCTTTTCTGGAAGATCTTGGCAGAAGGCATCATAAATGAATACGAAGGCAGTAGTAGCTGGGATATAGATTTCAGATATTACACCATTTTCTATTTTAATTATCTCGGGGAAGTTTGACACTTGGGTACTTATATTGTTTATTTTTTCAATTACTACTTTTTCTCCATATTTGTTTCTTGCATAGTCCAGCATATAGTTAAAAACTCTCATATAGAGTTCCTTTTCTCTTTCTTCCTTATTCATATAATCTAATCCAACCTCAATATCATTTAATCTTTTTAAAAACTCTGTTATTAATTCTCCTTTTATAATGTCCCCATGTTGTGGAAGAATAAGTTCTGGAAGAGGATCTAATCTTCCAATTCTATCTATAGCAAGTTTTAAGGCTTCCTTTGTAGGCATATAAACTTCATGGAAAAGCTTAATACCAATCCAAGAATCTATATCCGCATATATTCCATCAGTCTTTTTTGTGGAAGCTCCACCAAGGAGATCTCCTGTAAAAAGGGTTCTTAATTTAGGATAGTATACTGCATAAGCACCTTTAAAATGGCAAAATGGTGTAGGGACAAACTGTAGACAATCATCGCTTTCTTTACCAAATTTAAGTTTCCCATTAGGTATAAGTTCTATGGGTTGATATCTGTCAGGATCAATATTATATCCACTAACAAGTCTCCATGTATCTTGAGAGGTAATATATAAGGCTTTTTTGGAAAGATCAAGAAGGGCAGGAACTGATGATGTAAGATCTGGATCTTGGTGATTTGTATAAATGATATCAATATTTTCTACTCCTATGATGTCATCAAGTACTTTTACAAAATCCTGGAAACATCTTAAGGGAAGAGGATCAAAAAGGATATTTAGTTTTGTCTTTTCATCTACAGGACAAGTTAAAAGATAACTATTAAAGTTGAAAAAGATATTTGGATTTTTAATAAGATATAATCCCTCTGCAATCTGGAAAGATCTAATGTCTGGCATAAAAATCACCTCTATTAAATTATTATTGTTTATAATTATTATACTATATATTAAATATTTTACCAACCTTAAAGGTATCTATTTTAACCATAGTTAGTGATATTAGTAGTATAATTATTTACAAAAAACTTTAGAGGAGGTGCTTTATGGCACTTTTTGATCTGCCACTTTCAGAGCTTTGGAAATATTTACCTGAAAGGGAAGAGCCTAAGGATTTTGATGATTTTTGGAAGGAAACCCTTGAAGAATCAAGAAAATATCCTTTGAATCCTGTTTTTGAGAAGGTAGATTTTGGGCTTGAACTGGTGGAGACCTATGATGTTACTTTTTCTGGTTATAAGGGGCAGAGGATAAAGGCATGGCTTATTACTCCAAAGAATATAAAGGATAAGCTTCCAGGTATTGTGGAATATATTGGGTATGGTGGTGGAAGGAGCTTTGCTTATGATTTTCTTTTGTGGGCTAATATGGGAGTTGCCCACTTAGTAATGGATACAAGAGGACAAGGAAGCTCATGGAGTCCTGGAGATACTCCTGATTATGATGATGAACCTTTTTATCCAGAATATCCAGGATTTATGACAAGGGGTATTTTAGACCCTAAGAAATATTATTATAGAAGGGTTTTTACAGATGCGGTAAGGGCAGTTGAGACCTTACTTTCCTTCCCTCAAGTTGATAAGAATAGGGTTGGTATTACAGGAGGAAGCCAAGGAGGAGGTATAACTCTTGCTGTTGCTGGACTTTCTACCTATGTTGGTATAGATCTAAAGATTGCCATGCCTGATGTGCCTTTCTTATGCCATTATAGAAGGGCTGTAGAAATTACCGATGGATATCCCTATCAAGAGATAGTACAATATTTGAAAACTCATAGAGATCATGTAGATCAAGTATTTAAAACTCTCTCCTATTTTGATGGGGTGAATTTCTCAGCAAGGGCAAAGGCTAAAGCTCTATTTTCTGTAGGTCTTATGGATATGATATGTCCTCCATCTACTGTTTTTGCAGCCTATAATCATTACAAAGGAGAAAAGGATATTAAGATTTATCCTTTTAATGGTCATGAGGGTGGAGGAACATTCCATACTTATGAAAAGATGAAATTTGTGAAGAAGTATTTAAAAGGTTAGTCGGAATTTTCAAGTATTTTTCTTATTATATG